>CAZESL010000173.1:0-1628 GCA_964515215.1 uncultured Eubacteriales bacterium | reverse complement strand
AGGGGCCCGTCTCCGGGAGGAAAGCTGTCGGCGAAGCCGACTGAGGGGATTTGAAAAGTAAAAGCACTCACTCTACAACCCCTCCGGCTTTTGCTGACGGCAAAAGCCACCTCCCCTGTGTAAGGGGAGGCAAGGCCTATCATCCTCTTTTGCGCAATGTACCGTTAACTCAACAGCCCCATTGGCTTGATTATTTGTTCATTTCACGGGTGTAGTCGAGCAGACCGCCTGCAAGGAGCATCGCCACTTGACGCTCGGAGAAATCCGCGTTCAGTTCCAGCGTTTCGCCCGTAGAGATGTTTTCGAGCACCACGGGTTCACCCTTCCGGATGCGCTCACGCACGTTCGGCAACACCAATTTGTCACCGAGCGAGATGCGGTCGTAATCCGCTTCGTTCTTGAAAGTCAGCGGCAGAATACCCGCGTTGATGAGGTTTGCCACGTGAATACGAGCAAACGACTTCACAATGACCGCTTTGATGCCGAGATACAACGGCGCCAGTGCCGCGTGTTCACGCGAACTGCCCTGACCGTAGTTGGCACCGCCCACCACGATACCGCTGCCCGCCGCCTTGCAACGGCCGGGGAATGCGGGGTCACACCGCACGAAGCAGTGTTCCGAGATCGCAGGGATGTTGGAACGCAGCGGCAGGATCTTCGCGCCTGCGGGCATAATGTGGTCGGTGGTGATGTTGTCCTCCACCTTCAGCATCACGTCCGCTTCGATCGTCTCCTTCAGCGGGGCGGTCGCGGGGAACGGTTTGATGTTCGGACCGCGCAGGATCTCCACCGTATCCATTTCTTCCACCGAAGCGGGCGGCAGGATCATATTGTCGTTGATAAGGAACTTTTCGGGCATCGCGATAACGGGGGCTTCGCCCATCTTGCGGGGGTCGGTAAACACGCCCGTGATGGCAGACACCGCCGCCGTTTCGGGGCTGACGAGGTACACCTGACCGTCGGCCGTGCCCGAACGGCCTTCAAAGTTACGGTTAAAGGTACGGAGCGAAATACCGTGCGAGTTCGGGGACTGACCCATACCGATGCACGGACCGCACGCACATTCCAGCACGCGCGCACCCGCGGCAATGATATCGGCAAGCGCGCCGCATTCCGCCAGCATATTGTACACCTGCTTGGAGCCGGGCGCGATGGACAAACTCACGTCGGGATGCACCGTGCGACCTTTCAAAATCGCCGCCACCTTCAACATATCCGCAAGCGACGAGTTGGTGCAGGATCCGATACAGCACTGATCCACCTTGATCTCGCCGACCTCGGACACCTTCTTTACCGCATCGGGCGAGTGCGGGCACGCCGCCAGCGGTTCCAGTGCCGAAAGATCGATCTCCACGATCTCGTCGTACACGGCATCCGCATCCGCCGACAGTTCCACCCAATCCGCTTCACGGCCCTGCGCCTTCATGAACGCACGGGTGATATCGTCCGACGGGAACACCGACGTGGATGCACCGAGTTCCGCACCCATATTGGTGATGGTCGCACGCTCGGGCACGGTGAGGGTCTTGACACCCTCGCCGCCGTATTCGATGATCTTGCCGACACCGCCTTTGACCGACAGACGGCGGAGCACTTCCAAAATGATATCCTTCGCCGCGACCCACGGT
>CAZESL010000172.1:0-1766 GCA_964515215.1 uncultured Eubacteriales bacterium | reverse complement strand
GACCGTTATAGCAGACCTCACCCGTGATTTTTACGATCGGAATAAGGTCGTTCATACGGTTAAGTGTTTTCAGAAATGTGGATTTACCGCATCCCGAAGGGCCGATCAGCGCCGTGATGCTCTTTTCGGGAATCGCCATATTTATATCGTTTAAGGCCTTGTTTTCACCGTACCAAAGGCTTAAGTTTTTAGCCGTCATTATCTCGCTCATACGTTTCTCCTTTTGGCAAAGTATTTGCCCACCAACGTGGCAGACAGATTGATCAGTAACGTCAGTATCATCAAAATTGCGGCAATGGCGAAGGCAACTCCGAATTCGCCTTCCTCTTTGGCATAGACGTAAAGGGCGACCGTCAAGGTAGCGCCGGGAGAAGTCAGTCCCGTGAAAATGCCGTTTAGTGCGTGTGCAAAG
This sequence comes from uncultured Eubacteriales bacterium, assembly GCA_964515215.1. Classification (GTDB taxonomy): domain Bacteria; phylum Bacillota; class Clostridia; order Oscillospirales; family Acutalibacteraceae; genus SIG588. Next base: position 1,354 of record CAZESL010000172.1, on the reverse strand, counting down.
CCTGCGGTAAAGAGCAGTGCCGCCGATTCACCGAGGATGCGACCGACAGAGAGGATACAGCCCGTGATAACACCGTCCACACATCCGGGGAGGACGACGGTGCGAATCACTCTCCATTTGCCTGCGCCCAAGCCGAATGCCCCTTCACGGTAGCTCTGCGGAACGGTCTTTAAGCTCTCCTGAGTAGTTCTCATTACGGTAGGCAGATTCATGATCACCAGTGTCAGCGCACCGGCAAGAAGGCTCGTTCCGAAGTTGTTGGAAAAGAGCAACATACCCACAAGACCGTAAATGATCGACGGGATGCCCGAAAGCGTTTCCGCGGCGTATTCGATCATAGCCACCAACTTTTTATTTTTAGCGTATTCCGTCAGATAGATCGCCGCACCGACACCGAGGGGCAGAACAATAACGAGCGTGGCAAGCACGATATAGACCGTGTTCAGAATGTCGGGCAAAATGCCGATTCGCTCGGCCAGGTAGCTCGGTTTGGTGGAGAGCAGTTCCCATGTGATATTCGGGATACCGTTTGCGAGAACGTATCCCATAAGAAATAACACCAACGCTACGGTAAGTGCGGTACAAACGATCATCGTACCGCGCATCAAACCGATATATATTTTTCTTTTGCTATTCATCTCATTTCTCCTTATCCCGCTTGAGAAGCCAATTGAGCGTAGCGTTGATCAGCATAATAAACAGGAACAGCACGAGGGCGATGGAGAACAGCGCATTTCTCTGTAAACTGCCGGGGCTTGAATATGCCATTTCGCTTGCAACGGCCGTGGTAAGAAAACGGACACTCTCGAAAAGCGAGGGCATATTGGCTACGTTGCCCGCAACCATCATGACCGCCATGGCTTCGCCGATGGCACGGCCGACACCAAGCACAACGGCGGCGGCAATACCGCTTTTTGCGGCGGGCACCGATACTTTGAAAAAGGTCTCGGTCGGCGTTGCGCCGAGAGCGAGGGATGCGTCCTCATATTCCTTTGGGACGGCATCCAGTGCGGTGATGGAGACCTTTACAATATTCGGCAGTATCATTACGGCAAGTACGATAATGGCCGCAAGCAAACTTGCACCGTCGGGTACATTAAAGATCTTACGGATCGTCGGCACGAGTACAAGCATACCCACAAGACCGTACACGACCGACGGGATACCTGCAAGCAGGTTGACGGCGGCTTCAATAACGGCTCTGACCTTTTTATTTGCCGCCTTGGAAAGATACACGGCGGTAAAGAAACCGATCGGCACACCGATCAGTATAGCGCCCGCCGTTCCGTACACACTTGTCAGTATAAACGGCAGAATACCATATTTCGGCTCGGCGGCGGTGGATGCCCACTCT
>CAZESL010000171.1:0-1924 GCA_964515215.1 uncultured Eubacteriales bacterium | reverse complement strand
ATGACGGGGGTATCTACTGGCCCGCACCTCCATTTTGGAATCTATCATGCTTATTCCAATGGTGATATCAACTATTACAGCACGATTGACCCATTGTCGGTATTGACGCCGTTCCACAGTGTTTATGCGGATGACATCAGTGACACACGCGCTGTTTTGACTGGATGGTTCGGTGCGTATGGTATTCCGTTTTCTTCTGCCGGTTTCTATTTTGGTACTGATGCCAATAGCATGAAGAAGATTACGGATTCGGAAGCGGTCGGATACGATCGCCTGTGGTCGGGGATTCGAAAACTGTACTTTGACACAAATACATATTATGGTAAACTTTCTGTAGGAACAACCTACTACTTCCGACTTTGGATTGTACACAACGGCAAGGAATATAAAAGTGATTTGTATCAATTTGTTGCAGGAGATATGACTAGCAGTACCGGTGTCTTACAGCCTGCTTCCGTCTCGTTAACATGGGAAGACTACAAAGCCGAAATCGCCGAAACCAACGCCGTCGTTGGCAAAACCTGCCATTTGAACGGTGTAAACAATACGGCGGTCAGCAAGGTTGGCATCTATCTCTACGACAAAGATGGCAAGCAACTGACGAGCAAAATCGAAACTGCCACGCTCGACGGCGAGAGCTATTGCCATATTTGGTACGATATCAAAGGCGAACTGGGGTATACGCTAAGCAAAGGCACGAAATATCAGTACAGGCTGATGGTTGTAGTCAACGGTACGACTTACTACAGTCCGCTTTACAGCTTTACCACAAAAGGATCGACGGAAGCGCAGTGTGCACATGAGTTTGTCACTACCGGCAACAACGCCACTTGCACGATCAGCGGATTGATAGCGACAGTGTGTGCGAAATGCGGCAAATGCTTGGACAGCTATTTGGAAGAACCGCTTGGCCACGATTTCGAAGCGGGTTTCCGTACCGATGTTGCCGAAACCTGTACGGAGCCGGGCAGCAAGTCACAACATTGCACGCGCTGCAGTGCCGTGCAGAATGTGACCGAAATTCCCCCTGCAGGACACATTTGGGACAGCGGCATTGCCATGCCCGCCGCGGATGGAACCGGAAAATGGGTCAGGTGCTATACCTGCTCACTCTGTGGTGCACTACGCGAAGAAGCACTTACACAGAATGGAGAATCGGGCGAGATCCCTCTGAGCGGCACGGCATATGCCTCAACGCAGATGATTTTTATCGACGGAAAACAAGTTATTCTGCCTGCGTATGCACTGAAAGATGAAAAAGGATACCCCACGAACTATGTGCTCCTGCGTGATATCGCCTACCTGCTCAACGGTTCCTCTGTTCAGTTCAACGTTAGCTGGTCTGGCACGGTCAATATTCTGACCCAAACACCCTATGACAGCGATAAGACACAAGTTCCGTTTACGGGTGATCGAAGTTATGTGCGTTACCAAAAGGAGACCATGATTGATGGAAATGCGGTTATGCTTGGTGCAATCTCTCTGACCGATTCCAACGGCGGAGGCTACACCTATTATAAACTTCGTGACCTCGGTCAAACGATCGGCTTTGACGTACAGTGGATCAGTGGTGTCGGTATCAGCATTCGCACCGATCGACCGTATGTGGGGTAATTGCAATAAAGAAAACCGCACGATATCGTGCGGTTTTCTGTAAGTTACAGGAAAATAGAAATGTGAGTCTTCAAAAAAATACCGGGCGGGATGCAAACGCATCCCGCCCGATTAAATTTTGGAATTTACCCAAGAATGTTTCGGCTGTTTTAAAGAATATTGACAATGTAGAATGCGTGTGATGTATTATATGTGGGTATAATTCTGCGAGTAACAGGCAAAAAAAAGAGGCGATAAGGTGTTTTGTGTAACGAAAATACTGCGTGAGCAGAATGGCGGTGATAGAATACTCACGCGCATGCTTTGCCGC
>CAZESL010000170.1:0-1995 GCA_964515215.1 uncultured Eubacteriales bacterium | reverse complement strand
CTGTGTTTCCTTCTTTTTTCGCCCGCTGTGTTTTTCTTAACTTAATGACATTGGACTGACATCGTGTTCCTTGTTTTGCTTTTTTCGTATTACGCTTTCAGCATTTCCGCTGCGGCCTCTTTCAAGGTTGCGGTCATGGCATCGGCGGCGGCTATGTCCGCACCCGTGGCGGTGATATACGCCTTCACCTTAGGCTCGGTGCCGGAAGGACGAATGATGATGCCGTTGTTGCCCTCTAACTTATACGACAGCACGTTGGACTTCGGCAGATCGATGGTCGCGGTCTTACCGCTCACAAGATCCACGCTGACCGATTCACGGTAGTCCGCAAACGCAACGACCTTCAGCCCGCCGAGCGTTTCGGGACGGTTCGCACGAAGCCCTTCCATTAAGGCCTTCATAGTTTCCATGCCCGCAGCACCTTCAAACTCCGCATTGAGCAGGCTGTGACGGAACACGCCGTGCTCCGCATACAGACCGTTCAGCACGTCGAGCAGCGAACGCCCCTCGGCGTTGTAGTATGCCGCCATTTCGCAGATGAGCATCGACGCGACCACCGCGTCCTTATCGCGCACGTGAGTGCCCGCGAGGTAACCGTAACTTTCCTCAAAGCCTAATATGTAGTTTTCGGGATGGCCTGCCGCTACCTGCTCGTCGATCTGCTCACCGATGTACTTAAAGCCGGTGAGGACTTCGGCAATACGGCAACCGTATTTCTTCGCAATATTCGCCGCAAGATCGGAAGTCACGATGGTCTTCACCGCCATCGGGGCTACGGGCATCTCGCCGCGCGCCGCTTTCACGGAGAGGATGTATTCAAGAAGCAGACAACCCACTTCGTTGCCCGTCAAGAGTTCGTAGCCGTCCCCCGCTTTTACCGCAATACCCACGCGGTCACAGTCGGGGTCGGTCGCGAGCAACAGATCGGGATGGGTCTCCTCTGCCATTTTGAGCGCCAATTCGAACGCCTGACGGAATTCGGGGTTCGGGAACGGGGTGGTCGGGAAATTGCCGTCGGGCAATTCCTGCTCCGCGACGATCTGCACATCGGTCAGCCCGATGCGGGAAAGGATCGCCCGCACGGGTTTGTTGCCCGTACCGTTCAGCGGAGAATAGATCACCGACAGCGGTGCCTTCTTGCAAATGCCCGCGTTCACCTGCTGTGCTTCCACACAGTCGAGGAATTTTTCCACCAACGCCTGACCGACCAACTCAATGGTACCGTCCGCCACGGCGGCGTCGTAATCCGCCACCGTCACGTCGTTGAAGATATCGAGCGCACGAACGTACGCCGTCACTTCATTGGCGTCGTTATCGGTCATCTGACCGCCGTTCGGGCCGTAGCACTTGTAGCCGTTATACTTCGCGGGGTTGTGGCTGGCGGTGACCATAATACCCGCCTGACAGCCGAGTTCCCGCACCGCAAAGGACAACACGGGGGTGGGATTCAACTCGTCGAACAGGAAGACCTTTACACCGCTCGCCGCCAACACTCTTGCCGCTTCACGGGCAAACAGTTCCGACTTAATACGGCAATCGTAGGCGATCGCCACCGACGACGACGCGTAATGCGCCTTCAAATAATTCGCAAGACCCTGCGTGGCTTTACGCACGGTGTAAATGTTCATGCGGTTATCGCCTGCACCGATGACACCGCGCAGACCCGCCGTACCAAATTCCAGTTCACAATAAAAGCGGTCAAAGATCGCCGCTTCATCTCCTGCAATCGCTTGCAGTTCCGCTTTCAAATCGGGATCTTCGTCGGCACGTGCCAACCACAGTTCATACATATCGTTGATTTTCGTATCCATAACCGTTGCCTCCCTATACTTTAATAATTCCATTATATACCAACTGCGGGGGAAATTGCAAGAAGTTTGACAGAGATATTGCAATTAAAGTTAAATTCTATGCAACAAGCCGTCGTACGGCGGGTGCGGTTAGGGTGAGCATTCAAACCCGAACCCGCCGCAAAGCGGGATATTTCGGTGCTTT
>CAZESL010000169.1:0-2045 GCA_964515215.1 uncultured Eubacteriales bacterium | reverse complement strand
GAGTATTTTAACACAGCCGAGGGGAAAATCGGCCCGTTCAAATCGGGTTCGGATGCGCCTCCTCTGCTTAAGCGTAAAAGAGTAAATGGTGTCGTAAAAAACCATACGCCCGCAAACTTTAAAACGGCACTGCAAAAAGCAAAAACATTTTGTGAAGAATACGACATGCCGATGGTGACTGTCAACAGTTGGAACGAGTGGACCGAAACGAGTTATCTCGCACCGGACGATGTGTATGGCTACGGCTACCTCGACGCAGTGCGCGACGTGTTTTTGGAAGAATAAACAGAGGAGGAATTGCCTATGTCACGCGGAACAAATCAAAAAATTCGCATATTGTATCTGTGGCGCATTCTGTCGGAACGTACCGACGAGGAACACGGCATGACACTGGAAGAACTTACGACCGCTCTTGCGGAGTACGGCGTGGAAGCGGAGCGTAAGACGTTGTATGACGATTTGGAGACCTTGCGCTTGTTTGGGTTGGACGTGGAAAAGCGGCGCGATAAGACGGTACGGTATCATATGATCAGCCGTACGTTTGAACTGCCCGAACTGAAACTGTTGGTGGATGCCGTACAAGCGTCAAAATTTATCACCCACCGCAAAAGCAACGAGTTGATCCGCAAGATCGAAAGCCTTACCAGCCGTCACGAAGCGAGCAAACTGCAACGGCAAGTGTTTGTTGCAAACCGTATCAAAACGATGAACGAGAGCATTTACTATGCGGTCGATTGCATTCACGAAGCGATTCACAGCAACCGCAAGGTGTCGTTTGGATACTTTAACTGGAACGAAAAAAAGGAAAAACAGCTGCGCCGTGACGGGGCACGCTACGTCGTCAGCCCGTGGGCGCTGACATGGGATGACGAGAACTATTATATGATCGCGTATGAAGCGGCCGCCGATAAAGTGAAACACTACCGCGTGGATAAAATGACGGCATTGGAAGTGGAAGAAACACCGCGTGAAGGGGCGACGTACTTCGAGAATTTCGATATGGCGGTATACTCCAAACAGACTTTCGGTATGTTCGGCGGTCGGGAGGGATCGGTGTGTTTGCGTTGCGATAACCGCCTGGCGGGCGTGGTGATCGATCGCTTCGGTGCGGATATTCCGTTTCACAACGTCAGCGACACCCATTTTGAAGTGCGCGTACACGTGCATATCAGTCCGTTGTTTTTTGCATGGGTCATGAATTTCGGTGCCGATATGCAGATCGTGTCGCCGTCCTCCGTGAAAGAGGAGTTTTTGCAGCATCTGGATGAAATTGCGGCACGCTACCGCGAGTAAAGTCCGTTTTATTACCCTCTCTTTCTTGTATACTGTGCTTAACAGGAAAGGGAGGGTGAGTTTATGTTTTATTTCAACAAGCAAAGTCATCGAAAGATCGTCCACTATGCACAGTGTCACTGTGTCGCACACCAAGCAATACACAGGATTGGATGGTTCGAAACTCCGAGCGAAGCGTTTGAAAGCGGATATCGACCGTGCCGTTTTTGCAATCCGCTCCGTGTGATGTATCGTCAAGAGGAACGTGAGATCCTTCGTCTTTGCCAGTCAAACGGTTTGATTGCGCGATATACTGACGAATATATGGACATTACCTCAATATACGGTCAGTGGCGGTTGGTGCCTGCCGCTGATGGTGAACACGTTTCGCTCTATCACAAAAACACGGTCGGCATTCCTAAGGGGAGAGGGATCTTGGCGGGATATCATCTGCAAAAGGTGCGTTATCACACGATCGAAGAATTCCTCCTGTACATTGCCGAGCACGATTGCTACCGTATGAGAAATCCGCTTTACGTTATGCAGGGTAAAAAAGAACCGCCCAAAAAAGGCACCAAACGCTATCGTAAGCAAATGAAATATGCAAAGAGAGCCGCCAAACGTACGGCGGTGAATAACGTGATCTCACTGATCGACGCTTTGTCGATGGCATAAGAAAAGCCACCCACATACGGCGGGTGCGATTAGGGATTGGAGTGTGCGCCTTGGCTCCCCTTGTCAGGGGAGCTGTCGAGCGAAGCGAGACTGAGGGG
>CAZESL010000168.1:0-2088 GCA_964515215.1 uncultured Eubacteriales bacterium | reverse complement strand
GCACCGTACACCTGGAAGTGGGTGAAAAGGTCCCCTTCGGGATGGGTCTTCATGTTACTTACCGAAGTCGCGGTGATTTCCGGATAGTAATCGCTCAGCACCGACTCTTCAAAGTCGTAGTACGAGCAACCCACGGGAATGTTCACATACTCGGAATCCACGATCTTCATCGACTTTACGTACACGCCGCCGTTGGAGCCCAAGCAACCTTTGATACCGATCGCCATGCCAACCTCGCGCAGAGCATCCAACTGTGCTGCGGAATAGGTGTACACAGCAAGAGCGGTCTGATCGAGCTTCACGGTATCAATGCCGTTGCCGTCGCCTTCCACGAAGAAGTCGTACCACAGTTCGCCTTCCTGCGCCACGCCGTTCACATCGTAGTTCTGCGAAGGCATAACACGGAACATCTGCTGATTGCCTTCCAGTTTTACCGAGGAATCGACATAGTACTCGATCAACATCGTGATGCTTTCGGCATCGGTGCCGACCAATGCATCACTGCCGATCCAGAAACCTTGCCAATCGCTGGCGCCTTCCGCGCCAAGGCGGAAGCCGTAGCCATTGCCTCCGGGAATTTCGGTGGATACATACGGATCCAGCGGGGAGACGTTCGCCTGCCGACTGGCCGTAACTTCGCCCGTCGTCTGGTCAACCGTGTACCACACGTACGGGGTCGGGAGCTCGGTCTCTTCCGCCATCGTGACCAGTGCGATACCGCTGAAGCAGGTCAACAACAGGGAGCAAACGAGCACCCAAGACAAAATTTTCTTTGCCATGTTTGGGATCTTCCTTTCCTAAATTTATTTTTCCGCAAGTGTCTGCAGAGGCACTTACAGTTGTACCCATTTTAACAGATGGTGAGCAAAAGTGCAAGAAATATAAACAATTTTTCTCACATGCCCAAAAATTTCGGCAAATATGCCATACGGCAAGGGGCTCTTTTGGTCGTTTTGCCAAGAGAGTTGTGGCACGGCGCTTGTTGAAACACAAAATGGAGTAGGCGAGGACGTTCGACGTCCCGCAGGACTGCCGCGTCAACCTGTATGGTGTCGTTTTTGGGGACGGACAGTCGAGGACGCCTACCCCTACAACACCCGTCGCGGGTGTGCGATGGGCGTGGTGCGGGCGGCAGATTGTCGCCCCTACATCCACCGTTTCGGTACGAACGCAAAACAAGGGCACGCGATTGCTCGTGTGCCCTTGTTGTTTTTTGTTTCTTCGGCGGGCGGCAGATTGCCGCCCCTACCGTCGACGAATTACGCCGCGGGGAATTTGTCGATCTTCTTCACAGCGTACTGGAGGATCAGACGCGCGTCGGTGGAATCCACTTTACCGCTGCCGTCCACGTCTGCAACCTTCAAATTCAGCGCGGAAGTGGGAATCTTCTTCACCGCAAACTGGAGGACCAAACGCGCATCGGTGGAATCCACGCGGCCGTTCTCATCCACGTCACCGAGCGCCGCCGTGAAATCCAGACGGGTGATCTTGGTCGTACCGCACACGGTACAGGTAATGGTGAGTTCGCCCTTTTCGTCAGGGGTCGCGGGGCGGGTCACCACACCGTTATCCCATTCGTGCGGGAGTTGCATGATCTTGTCGCCCGCCTTCACGAGTTCGTCGCACTCCACGCACCAACGGTCACCCGTGTTACCGGGTTCTTTACAAGTAGCAGCCTTGACGTTGCGGATCTCGGTCTCGTGCGCGGGGATCTCTTCGCCCTCTTCGAGAAGCGTGTTGCACTCCGCACAGAGGGTGTCACCGGTGTATCCGGGCACCACGTGGTTGGTCACCGCCGCGACACCGACGAGTTTCGTGTCCCCACCGTGGAGGCAATCCACAAGGGCTTCCGCCGCGGCTTCGATCTCCGCCACGGCCGCCGCCAGCGCTTCTTCGGTCGTCCAGATATCCTCCAGCAAAGCGGCCTTTTCCGCCACCAGTGCGCGGTACGCGTCCGCCGAAGCCTTGGTCTTACCGACCACTGCATCTTCCACGCCGCTCACCAACATCTGCAGTTCAGTGGTGTCCGCCAACGCGACCACCTCGACCATCAGCAGATTGTCGAATATCGCGTTAGACGCACGGTTG
>CAZESL010000167.1:0-2189 GCA_964515215.1 uncultured Eubacteriales bacterium | reverse complement strand
GCTGGAAGCGGCCCGGGAAGATAGGTAGGCGCCAACACAAAACTCCGCAGACAACTGTCTGCGGAGTTTTTTCGTTATGCAGCCTTCTTCGTTGAGGCCAGAACACCCCGTAGGGTGCGGCGCTTGTCGACGCACCGTAAACCATGCCGCCGATCGCAACAGCATCGCACGTCCGCTTTGCGACCGATCACCGACCCGCGGCGACACGGTAGGGGCGTGCATCGCACGTCCGCTTTGCGACGACGTGTTATCCCACGGCAGGCGATCACAGATCGCCCCTACCGCACGGTCGGGTCACGCGCACACCCGCAAGAGTATGCACCGCCATCGGTTACTGAATGAACGCCACCCGAGGAGCCTTCCCCTCGAGGGGAAGGTGCCCCGAAGGGGCGGATGAGGTGTAGCCGTCGCAAGACGGCGCTCATTCTCCCAATTTAAATCAGCGAGGAGAAAATGATCGGGAGATTGGCTTCGATCGAAATATCACCTTTGCAACTCCGTAGGGACGGGTCTCTCAACCCGTACGCTTTGCGGGAGGCGATGGAACATCTCCCCTACAATACTCGCAACAAATTTGCGACCCCCTGTCGTTGGGTGCGGCGCTCGCCGACGCACCGTTGGAGGTTTCCGTAAATTTGAGTGGTTGCGATTGTGCTGACGGACGACTATGAGCGACAGCGCTATGCTCTGCGCCGACACGAGTTGCAGAAAATGACCGCTTTTGCCTAAAACATAGCGATATCCATACAGAATATTACCTTTTTTTCGGATAGGATTGTCTCTGTTTTGCGCCGTTGTAATCGCGTATAATACACACAAACGGATACCGAATATTACACGATGGTGGTGAAACATATGGCATACACGTCATTTCATCCGGGACGGGTGTGGCTGGATACCGCAGGGAAGCGGATACAGGCTCACGGCGGTTCGGTCATGTTTATCGACGGCGTCTACTACTGGTACGGTGAAAACAAAGAAAAAAGTGTGGGCAACCGCGACGTCTGGCACTGGGGTGTACGTTGCTATACCTCCCGTGATCTGTACAATTGGGAGGATCGCGGGTTGATCATCCCACCCGAAACGGAGGATCCTGACTCGCCGCTTCACCCGAGTGCGCATATGGACAGGCCGCACATTATCTACAACGAAGACACGAAAAAGTATGTGTGCTGGATCAAGGTATCCCGACCGGGAAGCCGTTGTACACAGACCGTATTAACGGCCGATCATATCTTAGGACCGTATACTAAAGTGCAAGAGGATATGAAACCGCTCAATATGTACGGCGGCGATTTTGATCTCGCCGTCGCGGAAGACGGCAAAGCGTACTATTACTTTACGCGCGTACGCAGTGAGTTGATCTGTGCGGACCTGACGGCGGACTACACCGACGTGACAGGATATTACACCACTCATTTTCCGTCGAGATATCCGCCGTATTTGACCGAAGCACCCGCCCATTTTGAGCGAAAGGGTAAGCACTACCTGATCACCTCCGGCACGACGGGCTATTTACCCAACCCGTCCGAGGTGGCGGTGGCGGATACGTGGCACGGTCCGTTTGCCATACTCGGCAATCCTCACGTGGGGGATGAAACGAACACGTCGTTCCACTCGCAGATATCCTGCATTTTCAAAGTTCATGGCAAGAAGGATCTGTATATCGCCTGCGCCGACCGTTGGTTGCCCGAACAAATGGATAAGCCGTACGCCGTGTACGAGGAGCTGTTCCGCCGAGTTTTCACACCGGGCATGGCAACACCGGAGAATCAAAAAGCGTTGTCGGATTACGTGCCGGATGCTGCTTTGGAAAACACCTCCATTGCCGATTACGTGTGGTTGCCCTTGCGGTTCGACGGAGATATGGTGTATATCGATTGGCACGACAGCTGGCAAACCGAGGATTACGTATAAATCATTACCGTTTGATAGACAACCGCAAAATTTTAGAGGTTACGGGACTTACGGCGGCGGATTTCACCCCGATAAAAGAAGCGCGGCGCATTGAAAAGGCACGCTATGAAGCAAAGTAAAACACAACCGCCCCAAACTGCAATGTTCTTAACGGAGAATTTGAAAATCCTTCAACTTCCGTCGAGAACCAGCATCGCGTTTGTATGTACAAACGCACTTGGGCAGTAGCCCAAACCCACTAACAACAGAAAAGAGAAGATTCGTTTATTACA
>CAZESL010000166.1:0-2194 GCA_964515215.1 uncultured Eubacteriales bacterium | reverse complement strand
AGCCCGCGTACGGAACCTTCACGCCGTCTTCATAGTAACGACCGTCGATGATCTCAGCAACCTTCTGCGGAATTTCGGTGCCCGCTTCGAGCAATTCGCCGCAGATGCCGCAAACCAAGTCGCCGGTGTAGCCGGGGGCGGTAGCCGTCGCGCCGTACGCACCCTCGATCACGCCTTCATCGTGACCCGTCGCCGCGATAACTTCGGTCGAGATCACTTCACCGCAGCTGACACACGTTTCGGTGGTCGAGCCGTCGGTGGTGCAGGTCGCATCCACCGTCGTGGTGGTGACGTTTTCGTGGTCGCAACCCAGCACGCGCACTTCGATGCGGGCGATGTCATGCACCTCGTCACCGAGATGATCGGTGTACACATAACTGCCGTCCACCGTCGTCTGATCATACAGTGTATCGCGGATACGGATGGAGCCGCCGTTGGTGAGTTCGTTCAGGAACAGCGCATCCTCGAACACGACCTTCGCCACGCCGTCCGTGAAGGTGACCTCTTGCGCGTAACCGTACTTATAGCCGTCGCTCATACCGAGTTCGGTCATTTCAGCTGCCGAGTATTTCTGCGCCTGCAGATACAGCGATTTCAGGTTCGAACCCTCTTTCGCATAGATGGTGAGTTCGATATCCTGGCGCTTCGTGCCGTCCGACTTCGCATCGGTCACCGCCACGCAGTAGTAACGGAAGCGCTGGGTCGCCTTGTCGTTGTACCACATCTCGGTGTTATGCTCGTACACCGTAAGGCCCTTCGAAACGGCGGTAGTGATCTCGGGATAGTAGGGGTTCGTCACCTTGGTATAGTCGATATACTCGTAATCCACGTCTTCGGGCGTGGCATTCTGCAGACGCTCAGCCGGGAACACAGTGACCGAGAGAATGTAGAAATCGTCCGTGCCGTCATACGCGGGGTTGGAACCCTTGCTGTACTTACGGAAAATGATGTTGTTGCCGTTGATCAACGCCGTGGCATCGGTCAGCGAATCGTAGGTGGTGGTAGTCGCCGTGTTGTTGTAGTTCGGCGCAGAATAAATGATATCCTTGCCCAACACAAAGGTGGTAACGCCCACCTGGTCACGCGGCAACACGGTATCCATGTTCACACACGGACCGTTCCACGAAGTGGCGCCGAAATCGTTCCACAAAATGTAGTTGGTACCGCTACCGAACTGCATCGCGAGACGGGTGTCGGCGCTCACCGCATTCGGCATGTAATACTCGACCGAGAAGGCGATCTGCTGACCGTTTGCGAGATCTTCCGCCGTGATACCGATATCGTCCAACGAGAACTGGATGCCCGCATTGTGGGTACCCATCTTCACACCGTACAAGTCGGTGCCGGGGATCTGCACGGGAGTGATGCTGTTGCTGCCGACAGCCGCATAGGTCTTGATGCCGTCCAGCACCGCGCCGTCCGCGTTGTTCAGTTCCAGGATCGCACGGTTGGTATCCAACACGGTCGCCAAGCCGTTATACGCCGCTTCGAGCGCCGTCAGCGCATCGTAACGGGCGAGCAACGAAGCGTCGCCTGCCAACACCGCTTCGGCATTTGCCACCGCCGCATTGTAGGCTGCTACCGATTCCTCGCTGTAGAGGTTCAGCCCTTCCGCATTCATATACGGAGTGAATTCTGCATCGTCCACGGTGAATGCGGTCTGCTGTGCGTTCAGTTCTGCCTCGTCCGTGACCGCATCGGTCATACCGAAGGAGAAGGCATCGAAGAACAGCGTGCCTGCCGCAGCCGCCGTGCCGCCGAAGGTGAAGGACGTCGCATCCACCGCCGACAGATCGAAGGTCACGAGCTGATATTTGTCCGCGTTCGGCGCCAACGTCACCGTGCCGACCGTGGTGGTGCCGTTCACCGTCAGGGCGAGATCCACGGCGGTTTCGCCCGCGTTCATCACCCAAACGGAGAGGGAGTTGAAGTTTGCATAATTTTCCGCCAAACTTTCATACGTGAGGATCGGGGCCACCGTGAAGTCGCCGTCAAAGTCCACGCGCAGAGCGCCCGTGCCTTCCTTCTGCAACGCATCGGTGTAACCGTAGGTGCCGCCCGTCACCTGGAAGGAGGGACGGAACGCCGTAGCGTATTCCTGCGTGTAGGCGGAATCGTACACCCACACGTCCTTGTCCGCCAGCATCCAATCCTGCGCCGTAAAGTAGGACTGCGAGGCGTCGGGACTCAAGGT
>CAZESL010000165.1:0-2287 GCA_964515215.1 uncultured Eubacteriales bacterium | reverse complement strand
GGAAAGCATGTGTTTCCGAGCGGAAAGGGGCGGAAACGGCCGGAAATAAGCGGAAGCCGGTACTCTGGATTTCTTTGGGACATAGTTCAAAACGCGCCAAAATCTGCGATATAGCAATGCTCAAAAACGCTTATTTTATGCAGTTTTTCGGCAAATATGAGCCAATTCGAACCTATTGGGATTTCTGGGTTTGACCACAGTTTTTTACCGCGATTTCAAACCGCACAAATGGCCTATAATTTGTTCAACACCAACAAAACACCGTGTAGTTTTAAAAAGGCAACCGCACGAAGCATTGCTGACATAACACTTCGTGCATTTTTTAACGTTTAAGCAACTCAGTCAGTTTTTTAATAATCTTCTCTTTCTCTCCGCTTCCGTTTGTAGCAAAACGTAGATACGGAATTTCATACAGATCCAAAATATGATTCTTCATCTTATCTCTTGCCGCTTGTGCAGTCCCATCTTTGTGATAATGATAACCGTCAACTTCAACCGCCAACACAGGTTTCTTGCTTATTCGGTTATAGATCAAGAAATCCAAATGGGTGGCGCTGTTCATCGCATAGCGGCACTCTTCATTGTTCAAAAGTTTCGGGTCGCGTATCATCATGTTCAGCGGCATATGACAAATCTTGTACTCGTGCTTATCGATCTGTGACCAGAACGCATATTTGCCGCGCCGTAAAACCGATGCGAACTTCCCGTTCACAAAGTGGAGTGCCAGTTCCTCGTCGGCAACCTCAATTACCGATACGTTGTTTGCAACCGCTCGGTCACTCAGGATAACCTCCAACGCGCATTTGCCCGAAACGATCGGCTGCGCCAGGTTCAACACTTCGATCTCTTTTCCACCGTACGAATAGTATTTGCCTGCTTCGAGCATTTTTACATACTTTCCGTTTTTGAACAATAAGCCTCTTTGATTTTCATTAATAATAACTTTTTTCATAATATGTACACCCTCCTAAAGGTTTCATTGCGTTTGCAATTGCTCATGCACTTCTTGCGGTCGGAATTTTAAGCGGTCGCGCATATAAGCGGAAAGAATTCTTTTGGCTCATATGCTTGATACGCGGTATCCATTTCCGAGCAAGGCAAGAAGCACATTGCCGACGAAAAGGAATGGTTCCGTTTCTCAGCCGAGCAATTGCGATGGTTCATAGAGTAGCGTGCTTTCGCGCACCGTCACTTGTGCCGTTTCCGGCAGTTACCAAAACCACTGGCGATATGCTGTAATGGCATACGGCGGGATTCGAACCCGCGATAAAAGGACTGGATAGGTCCTACTACGGGGAGTTGAACCCCATCTGTTCGAGCCTTAAAGACTCATCAGATTACCAAGGAGCAAGAGATTCTTCCGGCATACACGTTGGCATCGCCTCGTGCACCGCAGTGAAAGACGTTTCAAACACACGCTTGAAGTAACCTTGCAAGCATATTTTACCAATTCCTTTCGTCGTTAACACGGAAAAAAAGTTGCGAATTCAAATGAATTCACAACTTTTTTTGACTTTTCAGACGAGCAATTATTAACTTTTTGAACGCTTCCGGTTCCACCACTTTTACCATCGGACCGAAACTCAGAACGCGGATCACCATTTCCGTTTCGTCCGATCGGTTGTATTGAATATGCACCAAATACCGTTTTTCGTCTACCCGTTCCACCCGCTTTTCAAAATGCGCAAAATGCAACAACGTTCTTTCAAGCGCGTTGCGCTCGTCAAAAACCCGCAGTGTCAACGATTCTTTGGACTCCATCGGCACACGGTGAGTTGCATATCCGGTTGCGTTACGCTTTTCACATGTAGTAATGCGCGCAAGATTCACGATCCCGCCATAACGACATCCTGTGCTAATAAGCCTGAATTTGTCGTCCTTTTCGGAGTATTCCAAGTGCTGGGGCATAACAGTCATTGAAACAGTGTTACCATTGCGGTTAACCATTTGAATCTTAAGAGGCCGTTTCTCATTTATTGCAGATAAAATAGTTCTAAACTTTTTTATGTACTCATCATCATCAAATGGATCGCCATCCATATATTTATCATAGATGTAATAATCCTCAGAAGTGAACAACGGCTCCACTTCGTCAAGTCCTTGGAATTCGATATCAATAATGCCGAAAGTAAAGTAATGCCGATAAATTAGATTATACCATATTTCATAGCATATTTCAAAAAACATTCGGCATTTCAAAATATATCAGCCCGTGATAATCACCCAACATTGGCGGCAGGGAGAAATCCTTGCCGTTATTTTTGTCCGAAAAAAGTTACAAATTACC
>CAZESL010000164.1:0-2315 GCA_964515215.1 uncultured Eubacteriales bacterium | reverse complement strand
ATGATAAACACGTCGTCGTTCTTATCCACGATGAACTGGATGTTATACAGACCGACGATGCCGATGCCGAGCCCCAGTTTGATGGCATACTGCAAAATGGTGCCCTTCACCTTATCCGAAATGCTGAAGGTGGGATACACGCTGATGGAGTCGCCCGAGTGGATACCCGTGCGCTCGACCAGTTCCATAATGCCCGGCACAAACACGTCGCGACCGTCGCAGATGGCGTCGATCTCCACCTCTTTACCCTGGATATACTTATCCACCAGCACCGGCTTGTCTTCGTCGATCTCCACCGCCGTCTTCAGGTAGTGGCGGAGTTGCTCCTCGTTTGCCACGATCTGCATGGCGCGACCGCCGAGCACGAAACTCGGACGCACCAACACGGGGTAACCGATGGTCTTTGCCGCTTCGATACCGTCCTCGATCTTGGTGACCGCACGGCCTTGCGGCTGCGGGATGCCGAGTTCTTCCAGCACCTTTTCAAAACTGTCGCGGTTTTCCGCGCGTTCGATCGCCGCGCAATCGGTACCGATCAGTTTCACACCGCGTTCCATCAGCGGTTGTGCCAGGTTGATCGCTGTCTGACCGCCGAGTGATGCGATCACACCTTCGGGCTTTTCAAACTCCAGAATGTTCATCACGTCTTCGGTGGTGAGCGGTTCAAAATACAACTTGTCCGCCGTAGTGTAGTCGGTGGACACCGTTTCGGGGTTGTTGTTGATAATGATGGCTTCGTAACCCGATTTCTTGATGGTGGTCACCGCGTGCACGGTGGAATAGTCGAATTCCACACCCTGACCGATACGGATCGGACCCGCACCGAGCACCACGATCTTCTTCTTGTCCGTCAGCACCGAGGCGTTTTCGTCGGAATAGGACGAGTAAAAATACGGGATATACGCATTGGTGTGGCAGGTATCCACCATCTTATAGACGGGGAAGAAATTCTTTTCGCGACGCAGGTTAAAGATCGCAAGTTCAGTGGTATCCCACAGTTTCGCAATGTAGCGATCGCCGAAGCCCATCTTCTTCGCTTCGCACAGCACGTCGAAATCCTGCTTGTTTGCCGCGAGTTTCTCCTCCATCTTCACGATGCGCAGGAACGCTTCGAGGAAGTAGGGGGTGATCTTGGTCAACTCGTGCAGGTGTTCTACCGTCACACCGCGGCGAAGCAGTTCGGTCACCGCAAAGATCGTGTCGTCCTTAAACTCCTGGATATACGCAAACAACTGCTCGTCGGTCATGCCGTCAAACTTCGGCAGATGGAAATGGCAAGCGCCGATCTCCAGCGAACGCACCGATTTGAGCAAACATTCTTCCAAATTCGAGCCGATACCCATCACTTCGCCCGTCGCCTTCATCTGGGTGCCGAGCGTGTTGGGCGCACTGGCGAATTTATCAAACGGGAAACGCGGGAGCTTCGCCACCACGTAGTCGAGGCGCGGTTCAAACGCGGCGGTCGTGTTGGCGATGGCGATATCTTCAAGCAACATACCCACCGCGATCTTCGCCGTCACGCGGGCGATGGGATAACCGCTCGCCTTGGACGCCAACGCCGAAGAACGCGACACGCGGGGATTGACTTCGATGAGATAGTATTCGCTGGAATAGGGGTTGAGTGCGAACTGCACGTTACAGCCGCCCTCGATCTTCAGTTCGCGAATGATCTTGATCGCGCTGTCGTTGAGCATTTTCAGATCGTGATCGTTCAACGTGAGGATCGGTGCCACCACGTTGGAGTCGCCCGTATGCACGCCGACGGGATCGATGTTTTCCATGCCGCAGATGGTAATGGCGTGATCCGCCGAGTCGCGCATCACTTCAAACTCGATCTCCTTGTAGCCTTTCACGCTCTTTTCGATCAGCACCTGATGCACGGGCGAGAGTTTGAACGCGTTCAGACCGACGTCGATCAATTCTTCTTCGTTATACGCAAAGCCGCCGCCCGTACCGCCGAGGGTAAACGCGGGACGAAGTACCACGGGGTAGCCGATACGCGCCGCCGCCTCTTTTGCTTCTTCCAGCGAATAGGTGATCTCGGAAGGAATGGTCGGCTCACCGATCGACTCGCACAGTTCTTTGAACATCTCGCGGTCTTCCGCGCGTTCGATACTGCGGCTGCCGGTGCCGAGCAGTTCCACACCGCACTCTTTCAAAATGCCCTTCTTTTCAAGTTGCATAGCGAGATTCAAGCCCGTCTGACCGCCGATACCGGGCACGATGGCATCGGGACGCTCGTAGCGCAGGATCTTCGCCACGTATTCCAAGGTCAACGGTTCTGCAGCGGCGCCTACGGCGGGGTTGCACTTTAC
>CAZESL010000163.1:0-2336 GCA_964515215.1 uncultured Eubacteriales bacterium | reverse complement strand
CCGTTTTTTACCTTTCTTGCGTCAACGGTTGCTTTTTGTCGGGAAATGCGGTATACTGAACGTATATTTCACCCAAAGGAGTGATATTGTGCGACCGACTGTTTTATTTGATTTGGACGATACGTTACTGGATTTTCACAAAGCGGAAGCGGTTGCCATTCGCAAAACGCTTACGGCTGTCGGCGTACCCGCGACCGATGAAACGGTCGCCCGTTACAGCGCCATCAACGACGCGCACTGGAAGCGGCTCGAAAAGGGCGAGTTGACCCGCCTTGAGGTGCTGACCGGACGGTTTGCGCAACTGTTCGCGGTGCTGGGCATTTCCTTCTCTGCCGAGGAGGCGTGGCATATTTATGAAAGCAACCTCT
Source organism: uncultured Eubacteriales bacterium (assembly GCA_964515215.1). GTDB lineage: Bacteria > Bacillota > Clostridia > Oscillospirales > Acutalibacteraceae > SIG588. The sequence goes on along the minus strand of CAZESL010000163.1, from coordinate 1,968 downwards.
CCGAAGGACATTGGTTTATTGACGGTGCATGGGAAACGCTGGAGGCTCTCGCCCCTCGCTACGCGTTATATCTCGTCTCAAACGGCACGGCATCGGTGCAGGACAAACGCATTGAAAGTGCGAAGATCGCCCCGTTTTTTGAAAAGATATTCATCTCACAACGGGTAGGCATCAACAAACCCGCACGGGAATTCTTTGACCGTTGTTTTGCCGCGCTCCCCCACCTCGACCGTGACCGTACCGTCATTGTCGGTGACAGTTTGACCTCCGACATTCAAGGCGGGCGAAACGCGGGGATCCTCACCTGTTGGTTCAATCCGCACGGTGCGCCGCCGCGGGACGATATTCCCGCTGACCACACGATCACGGCACTGTCGCAGTTGCCGCCCTTACTTGAAAAAATATTCGGTGAATAAAAAAGCAGCGGCTGTTGCCGCTGCTTTTTTATTCATTCCGGTCGCCACAAATACCGTGCGAGGTCCACCCGTCCGTCGGGTGTAAATTCCACCCCGTCTTCTTTAAGCAGGCGCACCTGTTCGTTTTCGCCGCCGAACGCGAACGCACGCGACACCTCTCCGAAACGATTGACCACGCGGTAACACGGAATGGTCGACGGGTCGGGATTCACATGCAACGCATACCCCACCACCTGCGACCAGTGCGGATTGCCCGCCAGCATCGCCACTTGACCGTACGTTGCTACCTTCCCGCGCGGAATGCGGCGCACCACGTCGTAGATGCGCGTGAAGGTGTTTTCTTTTTTCAGCATAAAAACATCTCCAAAATAAACACTACGGCACACGCCGAGACCGACACGGTGAGCAAATCGGCACCGCACCACGCGAGCACGATACCCGCAACCAGTGCCGCCCACGCCGACCACACACTGCCCGTTGCCGAAAGAATGGCGGGAAAGGTCATTACCGCCAGCGTCACGTACGGCACGTAGTAGAGAAACGAGCGGATAAAACGGTTTTGAATACGGCGGCGAAGCAACACGAGCGGCAGGGCGCGGATCGCGTATATCGTGCCCGCCATCACCGCCAAATATACCCAAGTATTCACGCGGTCGCCTCCTTTTCATCCTTCACGGGAAAAAGGACTGCCGCTGCGGCGGAGATCACGATGGTAAGCAGAATGACCCGCATCCCCTCGGACAAAAACGGCAAAAACGCCGCCGCCCACGACACTGCCATGGAAACCGCCACCACGCCCGCGATCACGCGGCTTTTGCGCGCCGGCGGAATGATGATCGCCAAAAACATACCGTACAGCCCCACGCTGAGTGCGCGTACGACGTTTGACGGCAACAAACTTCCCATCAGCACACCAAGACAGGTACCGCCCGCCCAACCGGGAATGGCTACCGTCATCGCGCCGTAGAGATACGACGGACGAAGGCGGTCACCCGCCGCCACCGCGATACCGAAGATCTCATCGGTCACGTCAAACGCCGTGAACAAGCGATGATGAAGCGGCGTATCGGCGGGCAAACACTGGCTGAGTGCACAGGACATCAGGAAATAGCGTGCGTTCGCCACCAACATCATCAGTGCCATTTCCCAATACGCACCGCCCGCGGCGATCACGGTAAACGCCGCGTACTCCCCCGCCGATGCATTGCACAAAAGACTGGCCAGCGTGGCTTGCAGGGCGGAAAGCCCTGCGTTGTGTGCCGTGATCCCCAACGCAAAAGAAACGGCAAAGTAGCCGAGCGCGATCGGAATACCGTCACGCACACCGCGCCGCCACGTTATGCTGTTTTCGGGCATCGCTGTCCCACCCTTCGTCAAAAAAGGAGCTGTCACGTTAAAGGCATCCCGCACAAACAGAAGAAATCAAGATCTGCCTCCCCTGTGTAAGGGGAGGTGGATTTTGCCGAAGGCAAAAGACGGAGGGGTTGTGTAGGCTGACGGGAGTCGAACTCTTTACGCCTGCAAAAGGAAAATTTTCGGTGATAGATCGCCT
>CAZESL010000162.1:0-2361 GCA_964515215.1 uncultured Eubacteriales bacterium | reverse complement strand
AAGCAGGATGCTCTTATAGGAACTTGAAATCCTATAAGGGCACCCTGCATGGTCGGGATGACAGGACTTGAACCTGCGGCCTCTTCGTCCCGAACGAAGCGCGCTACCAAACTGCGCTACATCCCGAAATGCCGTGCGATTTATCACAGCCTTAGTATAATACCGCATTTTACCCGCTTTGTCAATCTTTTTTTGAAAAAAAGTTTGTAAGATTTGCACGCATAATTTTTGTTGCCGTTTCATACCTTGTACTAAAACCAATGACAGGGGGAGCCATGTGTGTTTGTTGTATCGGTGAAAATGTCGCGACGCCGCTTCGTGTCGCTGTTGCTTTGTGTAGGGGTGCTGGTGCTGATTCTGGCGGCGGCGTTTCTGTGGCCTGCGGGGGACGGCACGGCGGTGTCCACCGCCGCAGAGGACACCGCGGCACGTATCACCTTTTTAAACACGTTGGGATACGAGGTCGATCCCGCCTATTGCGAGGTGTGTGAGGTGCACATCCCTGCAGAGTTCGATGCCGTCTTTGCCGAATACAACGCGATGCAGGCGGCGGCAGACATGGATCTGACACCGTATCAGGGTAAACGCGTGAAGTGTTGGAGTTATCGCATTTTGGACAGTGGTAATGCCGAGGAGACGATCGCCCATCTGTACGTGTATCGCGACGAGATCGTGGGCGGGGATATCACTGAAACGGTGCAAAACGGGCGTATGACCGCGCTTGTGCCGCGGGGATAGTTGCATTTTAAGTTTAGGTATGGTATACTGGCAGAAACGGTGAGGAGGTGACGGTGTGGAACGGTTAGACAAAACGGTGGCGCAATTGGCGGATATGCCCCGCAAGCAGGCGGCACATTTGATCCGCGCAGGGCGCGTGACGGTGGATGGTGAGGTGTGGCGTACGCCCGAGGCGAAACTGGAACCTGCCGCACATGTGGTGACGGTGGCGGGACATGTCATCGACACGCAGCCGCACCGTTACTATATGCTGAACAAGCCGCAGGGCGTGCTGTGTGTCTCGCGCGACCCCAAAGTGAAAACGGTGGTGGATCTGGTACCGCCCGCTTTTCGACGGCGCGGCCTGTTTCCCGCAGGACGGTTGGATAAAGATACGGTGGGGCTGGTCGTTTTGACCGATGACGGAGATTACGCCCACCGTCTCCTCTCTCCCAAAAAGGCGGTGTTCAAACGCTATCTCGCCGTTGTGGCGGGGGAGATGCCGCAAACGGCGGTGGAGACCTTTGCCGCGGGGATGGAATTGGAAGACGATACGCGTTGTTTGCCCGCCAAATTGCAAATACTGTCTTGTGAAGAATTTATGAACAGAAACGGCGGCGATCTTACAAGTTTCGCTACGTTTTTGGAAGAATATACAATTCCCACGATGTCGGCTTACGGCTATGTGGAAATTGCTATTCAAGAGGGGCGATACCACCAGATAAAGCGTATGTGTGAGGTGGTAGGACACAAGGTATTGTGGTTGAAGCGCTTAGCGGTGGGCGATCTCACGCTCGACCCTTCGCTGGCGGAAGGGGAGTGCCGCGAGCTCAGCGCCGCGGAAACGGCGGCGGCGCTCAAATCCGTGGAAGAGTTTTGTGCAAGTTGACATTATCAAAAATCCATAAAGACAGAGGCATAAGTTTGTTTATTTAGTGCATGGCTATTTTTGAAAAATGTGATATAATATACCTATGCAATTATGTAGACTGCGGAGCAGTTTGTGTAAGGAAAAATGGGAGGTTAATTTAAAATGGCAGGTTTGTCGCTGAAAGGCATTTACAAAAAGTATGCCGCCGGTGTTGTCGCGGTTTCGGATTTCAATCTTGAAATCAAAGACAAAGAGTTCATCATCTTGGTTGGCCCTTCGGGCTGCGGTAAGTCCACCACGCTGCGTATGATTGCAGGTTTGGAAGAGATCACCGAGGGTGAGTTGTACATCGGCGATCGTCTGGTGAACGACATCGCGCCGAAGGATCGCGATATCGCGATGGTGTTCCAGAACTACGCTCTGTATCCCCATATGACCGTGTTTGACAACATGGCGTTCGGCTTGAAACTGCGTAAGACTCCGAAGGATGAGATCAAGCGCCGCGTGGAAGAGGCTGCTCGCGTGTTGGATATCGCCCACTTGCTCGACCGTAAGCCGAAGGCTCTGTCGGGTGGTCAGCGCCAGCGTGTGGCGCTCGGCCGTGCGATCGTTCGTGAGCCGCAGGTCTTCTTGCTTGACGAGCCGCTGTCCAACTTGGATGCGAAACTCCGTGCACAGATGCGTACCGAGTTGTCCAAACTCCATGCGAAACTGGGCACCACCTTCATCTACGTTACCCACGACCAGACCGAAGCTATGACCATGGGCGACCG
>CAZESL010000161.1:0-2653 GCA_964515215.1 uncultured Eubacteriales bacterium | reverse complement strand
ACTCGCCGTTAGGCGAATAGAGTTGCGTGATACTCCGTTAAGAGTATCACGCTAATGCCGGGGCGGTTGTGTTTTACTCTTCCTTTTTGTCAAACAATTCGTCAATCGAATGCACGTGCGCGGCGGCCAACGTCTCCAACTCTTCGGGGGTAGCGGTTTCCTGAATCAGGTCGTGACAATAGTGCCGCAACCTATCCCGCGCGGGGCCGTCCAAACGGCGCAGCAACGAGAGGAATGCGCGCTCCTCGCGGTCGCACTCGCCCATCAGCCGTGCGCCGTCGAGCGGATCGGAACCGTCCTGACGCATCGGCAACGTGGCGGCCACTTCGTCATTTCCCAAAAGATACCCCACCGTCACGCGAAATTCCGCAGCCAACCGCTGAAGCAGCGCCAGCGGCGGCTCGATCGCGCCCGTTTCATAGTATGCGTAGGTGGAACGCCGAACTCCCAGATGGTCAGCCACTTCCTGTTGCGTCATCTTTGTCGCGGCACGCAGTTCGCGCAGACGCGAGGAAAAGGGGCTTGGGGTAGTGTTTTTGGGCCTCATACGTGCACCTCCACCGCATCAAAAGGAGGAATGACGTGCCCTGCCACCGTCTTTTCGACATTGCTGTAATTGATGAGATGGCAACAGCCGCTTACAGGATGCCATACCACCCCTATCGAGGGATCGTCGCACACTATGGGATAGGCGGCGATCTCTTCACGGAACACTTCGCGATAAATATGATAATAGGGGGAGTTTTCGGGATCGGTGTCGAACAGATGCTGTTCGGGGGAGAAGTCCAACGTGTAGACGAAACCCTTGCCGTAGTTGTGGCGGTGAAGGCCGTTTGACACGTCGCGGTAGATCAGCTGTCGTTCACCGCGCCCCTCCACCGTGATACCGTCCACGTCACAGTGGCAGGTGAAGGCGCCGGCACTGTCTTCTACGCACAATCCGGTCAAATCTTCGAATTCCGACAACATACCCCCGCACAGCGAGAGATACAGTTTGGCACCGTTTGCAACCCGCTCTTTAAGTGCATTGTACGTCCGCTTGGGCAGGGCGTCGGTTCCTGTGAGCGCCGGCAGGATATACGCCGAGGCGTCGGGGAGTGGTTTTATACAATCGGTAAATTTTACGGTGATCCCCGCTTGTGTTGCCAACATATAGGCGGCAAATGCGATCTTCCACGAATCGATATTGCGCGGAAGAATACACACGGCGTCGATCTTGCAATCGGTGCGGCGCGGCAGTTCCCGTATCCGTTTTGCCATGGCGGTCATTTCTTGCATAAAGGCTTTGGGTTGCCCGTCCGCGGTATACAATCCAAGCTCCCGCTCCGCCGCGAAATCTTCATACGGCGGCTCGCCGAACGGCTGATCAAACGCTGTCCACCACAGGAAACCGGGACGGTCGAAGATGTGGGCGTGCCACATATTGACGCGCAAAAACGCAGCCGCCGTTTCGTCGGAGCACACCATCGGCCCCATCGTGCCGATCTCCTCCACCAGGCAGGGCTTGCCCGCAAGGTCGGCATAAAATGCCGTCTGTGCCGCGGCGTGTATCAACGTTTTGACCGACAGCATCGGGTGACGGTCGGCGTGGCGCACCCAAAACGGGTAGGGGTGGGTGACGAGCATATCGGAATACGCCGCTTGATCGTCCACGTGCCACACACTCTCAAGCGAGAGGTCGTGAATACCGGAAATGACAGGCCGCGACGGATCGGCGGCGCGAATGGCATTGGTCATGGCGGCAGTCCAGGCGGCGGCTTCGTCACGGGTGGCAGTCTGCCACATACAGTTGCACTCGTTGCCGTGATCCCACGCCATAATAGCAGGGTGGTGCTTCAAGCGGGTGACGAAACCTTCGATAAAGCGCTGTTCCCATAAAATGGCGCGCGGATCGTTGCGCAGATTGACACCGTTCAGCACGGCGGGAACGTACAAGCGCCCGCTCATCCAACCCGTGAGCAGTCCCACGATGAGCTTTATCCCGTTTTCTTCGGCAATATCACACATCACTTCAAAACGGCGGAGCATCTCCTCGTCCAAACACCACGGGTTTTGCGGCAGCGTACCGTCCGCCATGCGGTATTCGCGGATCACACCGCCGCCGCCGTAGAACGGCACGACGGGCTGAAAATCCGACCAGATGGGAAATACACGCAGACAGTTCATGCCGTCTGCCGCAAGACGCGCGAGATCCTCCCGCACGGTCGCTTCATTCCAGTGATGCCACATATTGCACCCGGCGTTGGATGCCCAATAATTACAACCGATCAAAAAAGCCATACTGCCACCGTCCTTTAAGGTTTCGATCCAAAAAAATAGTAACACACTTTTTCAGCCAAGTCAACGGGGCGGGATAAAATAAACCGTCGGTTCTTTTGTCGAATATCTTGACATTTGTCTGCATTCGCCGTATAATGGTAGACGGACAATTTTATAAAAGAAAGGATTTGTGTTATGAAAGCATTTTTGACGCGCGGTGTCGCTCTGCTTTTGGCCGTACTGATGGTGTTCACCGCTTGCGGTTGCTCGGGCGATAAGCACGACCGCGGCGACGACACGTTTGAACCCATGGAAGGCGAAGTGCCTACAGATCTCGAAGGATATGAATTCACCGTCCTTTGCACCGGCGGTGCGGATAACTGGAATCAGGAAG
>CAZESL010000160.1:0-2879 GCA_964515215.1 uncultured Eubacteriales bacterium | reverse complement strand
GCGGCTGCCGCCGATACCGAAAAGACCTACGCCTCGTATGCTGTGCAGTTTGATGCGAACGCGGCGAGTGAACTTGCACGTGAGCGCCGTTTGCAAGAGCAGATGGCAAATTACGGACTGACAAAAAGCGGGTACAACGCGACCAATCGGACGGCGCTGGCGGTGGCGCGCAGTAATGCAGACGCAAAGACCCGTACCGCGCGCGGGCAGGCGGTGGACGCTATCGCCAATGACCTGCGGGAATATAAAGCGGGGGCGGAAGAAGCACGCGCGAAGGCACTTGCCGAAAGTGACCGTGATACGGAAAACCGCATTACGGACACAGAACAGACGTGGTTGCAAAACAGCCACGGTGAGGCGATGGACCTGCTGGAACGCGAAGATGCACTCGCGAAGGACGAGCGCGACCGCGCATATCAAAGTGCACGGGATGCGGTCGAAGACGAACAATGGGCGAAAGAACAGGCGCTGAAGCAACGGGAACTGGACTACAAAGAGGAAAAGGATGCCCTTTATAACGAACGTATGATGAAAGAATACGTGGATGGACACAACAGCGAGATATACGGTTTGATGTTGCAGGCGTACAAAGACGGTAATGCGGCACTGGCGGAAGCGTATGCAAAGTCTTTATGGCAAGTGGACGAAAACGGCACGGTATCGCCGATGGTGATGGATACCTCTGCCGCTTCGAAGTTTACCGAACAGCAAAATGCGTTGGAGAACCAAGTGCTGTCGGGTACGGCGGGCGAAAAAGACGAGGTTCAAACGGGTTACGATGAATTCGGATTCCCGCGCAAGTTCAGCGACTATATCACCGAAGCGCGCGAGACGATGCACACAGTGTCACAGACGGGCTACAGTTACACGCGCGAACAGTTGACCAACCGTGCGCTGAATTTGATGTATTTGATCCGGAAGCAGACCGAAAACAAGGGCAGTGAAGGATATATGGACAGCACGACCTTCGTGGATCTGTTGCGCTACGTCGGCGTGACGGCAGAGCAGTATCGCGAATATGAGCACGAAATGAACGTGTTCTTGCAGAACGCGGATAAAGAGCCGCTCCGTGTTTCGTCAAGCGGTACGGCGACGATGTACGACCGATAAAGGAGGATGTAAATGGAACGAGTAGTAAAAGTTATGGTAGATAAAACAGGCGGCGTATTGCCCAAATCCCCGCAGTATGCGGGGATACAGGGTGAGCACAACGCCTGCCGCGTCGTGTTTGACGTGTCGGTGTGGGCGGACGAGCCGTTTTTATATCGCGGTGAATTTGTCGGCGGTGACGGCACGGGCGGCACCACCGCCGTGCTGTCGGTAGAGGACGGATGTGTGTCCTTCCCCTTTCCCGCGGCGTGGACAGCGGCGGGCGGCCGCGCGGTGGCGCGCCTGGTCGCTTCGGTGACGGTGGACGGCGAAGAGACCCAAACGGTATACGCGGTGGACGTGCCGCTCTATTTCGCCGCAAAACAGGAATATGACGCAGCGGCGCGCGAAGAAGTGTACACGGGTTTTACCGCCCTTGCCGAAGCGGTGCAAACGGCAGTGGATACGGTGGAGAAAAAATTGGCGGACGGCTCGCTTATCGGTCCGCAGGGCGAACAGGGTGAGCAAGGCCCCGAAGGCCCCAAAGGTCCGCAGGGCGAGCAAGGCCCCGAAGGCCCCAAAGGTCCGCAGGGAGAACAAGGCGTTTCGGGTGTGTACGTCGGCAGCGGAGAAATGCCCGAAGGTTACCATGTACAGATCGACCCCGACGGGGATGCTTCGATGCGTCTTGCCATCGGCACGGTGGAAACGCTGGCAGAAGGGCAACCAGCCACCGCTTCGATCACCGGCACGGCGGATGCGCCGATCTTGAATTTGGGACTGCCGCAAGGCCCGCAAGGTGATCCCGGTAAGGATGCCGATCGGCCGTGGGTGCAGTTCGTCGATACCACGTTGTCCGAGGCGGTAAAAAGTTGCACCTTTAATCCGGATGCCGAATACACCGAGGTGTTTATTGAGTGCGTGTATAAGATCGAAACCACGGAAACTTCTGCCAAAAGTCTGAACTTTTCGGTGGGGCGTCCCGATACCGCCATCTCGCGCAACACGGTGTCGGTAAAGAACGGTGACACCGTATACCAGCGGGCACGGGGCAGTATAACGCCCGGCAAGCGGGTGATGTACGATATCGTAACGAGTACGTCCCGCTTCGGCGGCAATCTGGCAAGCAACAGCGGGGACCCGAGTACCGTGGGATTCACCTGTTTTGGCGGAACCAATGCCATTGAGTTGCTGGTCAGCGGCGCATCCCACCTGTTCGGCGTGGGTTCGACAATTAAGATCTGGGGGCGATGAACATGAAGAAATGTGTAGACGGTGTATACGTTGAAATGACGGCAGAAGAGATCGCCGCATTGCAACAGGAAGAACGTGCCGCCGAACAGACGTTGGAAGAGCGTCTTGCGGCATTGGAAGCGCAGATGGCAGAAAGGGGGAATGCGTAATGGCAATTTTGCGCGTACGTGATGAAAACGGCAATATTCTTCCGGTTACCGCCATCAAAGGCGATAAGGGAGAAGCCGGTGCAGGGGTACACGTCGGCAGCTACGTGGGTGACGGACAGGGCGGCGTCAGCAGGTACATCGATCTGCAGTCCCCTAACGTAAAAGCGGTGCTGTTGTCGGCAAACGATACGGCTGTACTGCCGCTGACCGTTGTCACCGACGTAGATGGTGTAACAGTGAATGAAAACAAGGTCGCGTGGTTGGTGGATGCTTACGCGAACGGAACCATGGATCTTGGCGTTACGCATGATGCCAATCAAGAAGGCGTGACATACCACTACATCGCCTTTGTCGAGGAGGTGGCGGAGTGAATGAAACGCTGTTAGT
>CAZESL010000159.1:0-2908 GCA_964515215.1 uncultured Eubacteriales bacterium | reverse complement strand
TCACTCGCTGTCGCTCGTGCCACCTTCCTCGGGGAGGAAGGCTTGGCACCCGTCGTGGGTGAGCGGTCGGTCGGGGTACGGGACGTCGAGGGCGCCGTCCCCTACCACACAACATGACCTGCGCGTCCGCGGAGTTTGCACTGAACGGGACAACGAAGAAATTTCTTGCCTCTCCTTTTAAGGAGAGGTGGCACGAGCGTTCAAGCGAGTGACGGAGAGGTAGGTTGTACTCACGCCCCTCTCAGTCAGCCTGCGGCTGACAGCTCTTCCCGAAGGGGCGAGCCAAGAGATCTGTGCGGGTTTTGGTCGGACAGGCGGGGACGCCTGTCCCTACAATGTACGTCGCGGGATGTGCGGTCAGCAAAAAAGGACTTGCAAGCAAGTCCTTTTTCTGATATAATAAAGCGGTAGGAAGGGGAGTAGAAAAGAATGAAACGATACGTCTCTTTGTTGTGCGTGTTGGCACTGCTGCTGTGCTGTTGCGGGGTGGTGAGTCCTGTGAGCGTGGCGGCTTCCCGATATGGTGTGTCTTTTAAGATGTTTCCGCCTGCAGATTTCGGTGATGAATTGACCGTTCCCGTGAAGGCGGGGAAATCGCTCTCCACCAAGTATAACGGCTGCGGTGTGCGGCTGTCGGCGGATATGGATCCCGCATACGCCGCGATATATATCCGCGCGTCGATGGACGCCGTGATGGCGAAGGCGCTCAACGAGGGCGACGGCTTTGTTGAGATCGGGAACAATCTGGGGGCGATCGGCGGTACGATGGAATGGGCGACTTCCCACGTCACGTGGCGGGAAGGAATGAACGAGGTGGTGTTCCGTTTTTCGAGCGGCTACCAAAAAGGTATAGATCTGTCCGACGTGTTGAATTGGTTTCAGATCTCGTCCGCAGCGGTGGAGGCGGACACCGCCATCACCTTCTACGAGGTCGCGTTGGTAGATGCGACTGAGGGCGGTATCGAATTCGGCAAGAACGATACCTTTTTGCAGATGACCGAACCACTTACCGCGACTCCCAATACCATCGAAGTGAGCGTGCGGGTAGACCCTGCAACGGAACTCACCGCCGAGCGGTATGCGATCTTTTCGAGCCGCGGCGGTGACGAGGCACAGCCGATCGCGCTTTCGATGCTGGCGAACGGTAAACTGCGTTTCCAGTGGGGCACCAAAAAGGTGTTTGAGGTAAACTGTGACGTGCGCACGGGCGAGTGGGTGGATATCGCCGTCGTGCGTGATATGACCGATAAGAAGTTCTACGTCTATTTGGACGGCGTGCAAAAGGCGAATTTCGATGCGGCGGGTACGGAGGATATCTTACCCACGGTGCCGTTTGCCGTTGCGGCGGATGCAGACGGCTGTGCAACCTTCACGGGCGGTATTGCGGATATCCGCGTGTGGAGCGATGCCCGTACCGCCAAAGAGATCGAGGACAATCGCGTATCGAAACTCGGTAACGGCAAAAACGGCATTGCCGCAGATGCCGACGGTCTGCTCGGCAACTGGTATATCCTCGGCACGACCGATTACGTGCTGGCCACGTTGCCCGATGCATCGGTGAATAAAAACGATCTGGTCTTCCGCGGCACCCGTGCCTCGCAATGGCTGGACTACGACAAAACGCAGTACCCATTTTTGTATGACCGAGACGGCAACGAGGATTACTACTCGATGGTGATCGTCCCCGATATTCAGAATCTGTCTACTGCGGCGTATGAAGAAGAATGGCTGGAAACGGCGGGATGGATCGCCGACAACGTCGAGCGGGAAAACATCGTGCACGTGATTGGGTTGGGGGATTCCACTTGGAGCGCTTCGGCGAAGGAGTACGAACGCGCACGTCTGGGATGGGATCTGTTTACCGATAAGGTGTCGTGGAATAACGTGCCCGGCAACCACGACTATCCATGGGATCGGGAGTACCGTTACTCCGGTGTTTACGCCAACGCGTTTAGTGAGGAGTATTTGAACTCTACCGCTTCCCAAGGGGTATATCAAGGGTATTTCGAAGATCCGTACAACCGCAGTACGGTGGAAAATTCCTATTACCGCTTTGGTGTGAACGGCGTGCGCTGGATGGTGTTGCAGCTCGAATTTGCCCCCCGTCAGCACGTGATGGATTGGGCGAACGAACTGCTCGAAGAGTACGCCGACCACAACGTCATCGTGGTGACCCACGGATATTTGAACGGGGACGGCACGCGCTGTAACTGCTGGCAGGCCTTTTTGGAATACGATGAAGAAGAAGGCGGCTATATGGGGAACAGCACTACCGCGATGTGGGATAAGATGATCGCCGACAACGATAACGTGAAGATGGTGTTGTGCGGTCACAACCGCAATGCTGAAGGCAGCGTGGTGTTGCGGCAGGATGAAAATAATGTCGGCAACACGGTGCACCAGATTATGATCAATGCGCAGGCGTTGGATGTGGGCGACCATATCTCGCCGAGTTATTTTGAAGGGAAACCGATGGGTATGCTGGGTATTCTGCGCTTCAGTGCGGACGGAACGCAGGCGGCACTGCAGTATTATTCGCCCGTGCATGACCGTTCGTATCACGTGGCAAGCAACAGTATTACGCTGTCGATGGATATTCAGCGGGCGACCGATTGTACCCACGAAGAAACCAAGGAAAAACTCGTGGGCGTGACCTGTGAGCAGGCGGGTGTGAAAAAGACGCTCTGCAAAGAGTGCGGTGTGCTGTTGCATGAGGAGGCGGCAGGTCCGCTCGCTACCCACACGTGGGATGAAGGCACGGTCACCAAAGAGCCCACCGCCACGAGCGAGGGTGAGCGCACCTTCACTTGTACGGTGTGCGGAGACACCCGCGTAGAGCCGATCGCGAAGACAGGCACGCTCGGTGACGTGGACGGCAGCGGCAAGGTCGACTCCACCGACGCGCGTT
>CAZESL010000158.1:0-2916 GCA_964515215.1 uncultured Eubacteriales bacterium | reverse complement strand
AACGAGACCCCAAGTTTTTCTTGGAGTCTCGTTCTCTTAACTTAATGACATTGGATGTCAGTCGTGTTCCTTGTTTATTTATTTTCGGCATAAAAGGTGGGATCGTCGGTGCGCCCCAACAGATAGTCGAGTGATACGTGAAAGTAATCGGCAAACAGGATCAATTCGCGGTATCCCGCCTCCCGTGAGCCGTTTTCGTAACGGGAGATGGTGTTTTGGCTCATGTTTAGGTCCATCGCCAACTTCTGTTGGGTTATGTTTCGCTCACGGCGCAATTCTCGCAGTTTCATGTCACCACCCCTTGACATCAGTATACCAATTTGGTATACTCTAAATTATCCCAAATCGGGATAATTTAAAAAATCTGTACGTTTTGAGGAGATGTTGTTATGAAGCGTGTGTTGTCTGTTTTGCTGGCGGCGGTGCTTTTGCTGTCGCTGATTCCCGCGGGCGCGGTGGAATTGGCGATTGAAGCATCGGCGGCGACAAGCGGGTATTATACTTACACGGTATGTTATTCAGGTATTTGGAACAATGTTGAGATCTCGCGCTGTGTCTGGATTGAAGATGTGAGTGCGTCAATTGGCGGTGATGTAATTATTCCGTCTACACTGGGTGGCTATCCGGTGCTGATAATCGATGACGAAGCATTTGCCGAGTGCACCTCGATCACGTCGGTGACGATTCCCGATAGTGTGGCGTACATTGGGGGCGGAGCGTTTTACGGTTGCGAGTCACTCACCTCGGTGACGATTCCCGACAGTGTGGTGTACATTGGGGATGATGCGTTTGAAGATTGCGATGAGCTTACTGATGTTCATATTACCGACCTTGCGACGTGGTGTAATATCGATTTTGGAACGGCAAACTCCAATCCAATGCAGTATGCTCGCTGGTTGCGTTTGAACGGGACAGTGGTGAGAGATCTGGTCGTCCCCACAGGTGTGACAAGCATTAAGGGATATGCGTTTTATGGGTGCGAATTATTTACGTCGGTGAGCATTCCCTATGGCGTGACGAGTATTGGGAACCATGCGTTTTATAATTGCACATCGCTCACATCGGTGACCATTCCCGACAGTGTGACGAACTTGGGGGGATGTACGTTTTATAATTGCACATCGCTCACATCGGTGAGCATCCCCTACAGCGTGACGAGTATTGGGAACCAGGCGTTTTATAATTGCACATCGCTCACATCGGTGAATATTCCCTATGGTGTGACGACCATCGGGGGTTGGACATTTTATGGGTGTGAGTCGCTCACGTCAGTAACGATTCCCGATAGTGTGACGCGTATTAGGAGCAATGCATTTTATGGCTGCAAGTCGCTTCAATCGGTGACAATCCCCGGTAGTGTGAAGAGCATTGAGGGATGGGCATTTGATAATTGTTACGCGCTTAAGGATGTGTATTACAGCGGTAGTGCGAGTGACCGCACAGGTATTACAATCGGTAGTTGGAATAACCGGTTGACTAATGCCACATGGCATTACGCCATTTGTGAGCACGTGACTGCCGAGGTGCAAGGTTATGTCGCACCCACCTGCGCTGCCGACGGATACACAGGAGATACCGTGTGTGCGGATTGCGGCGCGACGGTGACAGTGGGTACGGCGATTCCCGTCTTGGGTCACACCACGGTAACCGACGAGGCGGTGGCTCCCACGTGTACCGAGGGCGGTCTCACCGCAGGTGTTCACTGCGAAGTGTGCGGCGAGGTGCTGACGGCACAGGAAGAAATTCCCGCCACGGGTCACAGCTATACCGACGGTGCGGACGTCTTCTGCGATGCGTGTGATGCGTTGCGGTATATCACCTATACCGTGGAAGACGGCAAGGCGACCATCACCGATGTGGACGAGAGTATCAGCGGGGACGTAGTGATTCCGACCGCGATCGAAGGTTACCCCGTCGTGGCGATCGGTGATCAGGCGTTCCGCTATTGCGCGAGCATCACCACCTTGGTCATTCCCGACGGCATCGTCAGCATCGGCGGGTATGCCTTTGCTTCGTGCGTCGGCATGACGGCGATCACTATCGGCAAGGACGTCGCGACCATCGGGGATGCGGCGCTGTCCAGTTGCGTGGCGCTGCGTTCCATCACGGTGGATGCGGACAATGCGGTGTATCACAGCCGCGACAACGGTCTTATTCATACGGCAGATAAGCGGTTGGTCAGCGGTTGCGCGACCACGGTGATCCCCGCCGACGGTAGTGTGACGAGCATCGGTGATTTCGCTTTCTACAAGAGCGAGGGCCTTGTGAATATCACGATTCCCGATGCGGTGCAAAGTATCGGACAGTGGGCGTTCGGTAACTGTAACGCGCTGGAGGCGATCGTGATCCCGCGCGGGGTAGAAACGGTGGGGTATGCCACGTTCTACAACTGCTCAGCGCTGGCGGCGGTGACCTTGCCGCGCAGTGTACAGACGGTCGAGCAGTGGGCGTTTTACGGTTGTTCCGCTCTCAGCGACGTGCACTACGGCGGTGACGAAGAGGATCGCGCGGAAATGACCCTTGCGGGGCAGAATGCCTCGCTTGCCGATGCTACGTGGCACTACACCATCTGTACGCACGAGACCACGGAAGTGCAGGGGTACGTCGCCCCCCGGTGCAACGAAGAAGGGTACACGGGCGACACGGTATGTGCCGAGTGCGAGGATGTAGTGACAACGGGTACGGCGATTCCCGCCACGGGTCACAGCTATACTGACGGTGCGGACGTCTTGTGTGATGCGTGTGATGCGTTGCGGTATATCACCTATACGATGGAAGACGGCAAGGCGACCATCACCGATGTGGATGAGAGTATCAGCGGGGACGTAGTGATTCCGACCGTGATCGAAGGTTATCCCGTGGTGGCGATCGGTGATCAGGCGTTCCGCTATTGCGCGAGCATCACCACCTTGGTCA
>CAZESL010000157.1:0-2957 GCA_964515215.1 uncultured Eubacteriales bacterium | reverse complement strand
TATTACTTCGTAATATGAAATAGCTTCGCTATGAAATATTTGCTTCGCAAATGTTAAGAGGCGGATTTAATTTCACCGAAACCGTTAGGTTTCGATTTCATCCAAAACGTGTTTTGGATTTCACCGTGAGCGCAAGCGAACGATTTCACTAAAAAGCGAATTTCGGGCACCGCAACCGTGCAAGCGGGCAACGCCCGCGCGACACTTCAAATATTCCTGATTTTTAAAACGGCAGGAGCAAGCCCCTGCCCTACATATTTCCTACAGTGGTTCAAACTGCTTTCATTTTCGTTGCAATTTGTCAAATTATGTGCTATACTCAAATCGATCTTCACACTCTCAAGGGGGGTTCTATGAAAACACGTTCTCACTTACATAACCTAACCCGCGCCGCATTGTTTTTGGCGGTGGCGTTCGTGTTGCCGTTTTTGACGGGGCAGATCCCCGAGATCGGGGCGATGCTGTGCCCGTTACATATTCCCGTGTTGCTGTGCGGGTTCATTTGCGGCGCGCCGTGGGGACTGGCCGTGGGGTTTGTCGCACCGCTTCTGCGCTCACTGATACTGGGTATGCCGCCGATGTTCCCCACTGCCGCCTGCATGGCGTTGGAACTTGCCGCCTACGGTGCGACAGCGGGGCTGATGCATCACCTTCTCCCGCGCAAGAAGGGATATATCTACCTCTCACTGCTGACCGCCATGGTCGTCGGTCGGTTGGTGTGGGGTGCGGCTATGCTCTTGTGTTTGGGAATACAGGGCGATCCGTTCACGTGGACGGCATTCCTCGCGGGTGCCGTTACCAATGCGATCCCCGCCATCATTCTGCAGATCGTGCTGATTCCCGTGCTGGTAATGTTGTGGGAAACGAAATTTCAACGATGGAGTGAAAAAACGCCGTGAATACTGTCGAACAGACCCGTGAACGGTTGCTTTCACATTACAATACCTATCCTCTCCTGCAAATACAGGATATCTTAAAATTTCTTTTCCAGAGTGCTTTCGGGTGTGAACACGCGGTGTCGGCACTTGGGTCGGCTGTCACCCGCATTGAAGCGGAAGACACGGCACCCGACCGCACACCGCGCACGGTGGAACGGTTGGACGGCGAATACGGCCGCGTACCCGTCGGATACGTATCCCCCGCCACACTGGGAATGTTGTTTTTGCTGTCTGCCAAACCCGAAACGGACGGCGCTGAGCGTCTAAAGGAAAAACTGGCTGTGGCAAACGCCTTGGTTTCGGAAGGTGCGCTCCCCTTTTCCCCGAAAGAATTTGATGATGCCGTCGCCAATTGGGCGGCAGACGGCTATCCCGCACTGCATCACTCCGACACATTCCGCGAGACCTATCACCCCGCCTACCGCGTGATCGCGGGTGAATTTCTCCCCTTTTTACCGCTGTTTTTTGAACTTGATCGTCGGCTGATGCACGGAGCGGTCACATTAGCCGTTGAGGGCGGCAGTGCTGCGGGGAAAACGACCCTCAGCCGGTTATTGGCAAAACTGTACGACCCCGCCGTGATCCCGATGGACGATTTCTTTTTGCGTCCCGAACAACGCACCCCTGCGCGACTTGCGGAGATCGGCGGCAACATAGACCGCGAACGGTTTTCGGACGAAGTATTACGCCCGCTGAACGCGGGTGCGCCCATCCGTTACCGCCGCTTTGATTGCAAAACAATGACCCTCGGCGACACCGTAACCGTCCCGCAAAAACGGCTGACGGTGGTGGAGGGCGTGTATGCCACCCATCCCGCGTTCGGTGAGTATTACGACCTTTCACTCTTTTTGGAAATCACATCTGAACGGCAGAAAGCGCGTATCACGAAGCGCAACTCACCCGCGTTGGCAACCCGTTTTTTTGAAGAATGGATACCGATGGAGAACGCGTATTTTGAAGCAACGAACATACACGAACGCTGTGATATACGTATAGGAGTGGATTGACATGGCAAGGAAAGAAACCTGTGTACTCACCAATATGTGCATGGTATACGACGGTGATCGTATACTGGTGCAAGAGCGCGTCGATCCCGATTGGGCGGGGCTGACCTTCCCCGGCGGGCACGTCGAGCCAAACGAGCCGTTCATCACTTCGGTGATACGCGAAGTGAAAGAGGAAACGGGGCTGGATATCGCGGACGTGCAGCTCTGCGGTATCAAACAGTGGACGTCGCGTGACGGCTCGTATCGGTATATCGTGCTGTTTTTCAAGACCAACGTCTTTTCGGGCGAGCTCTGCTCGTCGGATGAAGGGCGCGTGTTTTGGATCGACAAAAAGGATATCGGCAACTACACGCTCGCCCACGATTTTGACAGTATGTTGGAGGTCTTCTTGAACGACGACCTCACTGAAAATTATCACTATTTCGAAGACGGCCAATGGCTGGTACGGAATTTGTAAGGAGTGTTTGTTATGACCAATCGTATTCTTCCCGACCTCGGCTTTCATCACGTGGCCCTGCGGTGCCGTGACATTGAAAAGAGCCTGGCGATGTACAAGGCGCTCGGTATGACCGAAGTGGCGCGCTGGGGTGAGGGCAGCGGCCTTATCGTGATGCTGGATATCGGTGACGGCGGACGGATCGAGATGTTTGCCAACGGCTCGGACGAGTACCACGAAAACGGCAAGTGGCAACACTTTGCCCTGCACACCGCCGATGTGGACGGTGCCTACGCATTGGCGCTGAAAGCAGGCTTTTTGCCGCATATCGCGCCGAAGACCGTGCCGCTCAACTCGTCTCCCGCTCCCATGAGCATCCACATCGCGTTTGTAAAAGGCCCCGACAACGAACAACTTGAGTTCTTCTGCGAAGTGTAATCCCCTTAGAGCATTTAACTTTTATATGGTTAGGGTGAGCATTTAAACCCGAACCCGCCGCAAACGGACATTGCCCGAAACATCTGCTTGTTGTAGTTTTGCGGCAATGTCCCCGAGAATGAGCATTATATGCTCATT
>CAZESL010000156.1:0-2993 GCA_964515215.1 uncultured Eubacteriales bacterium | reverse complement strand
TCAGTGACACCGGCTTCCTTTGCAGCCACCAATGTTCCTTCATAAACCCTGCCGCTTGATGCGCCGCGATCAGATCGTCGCACATCGAAACGATATCGTCGATGGAGAGTTCCGCCGCACAGCGCGGCTCCAGCATCGCCGCACGGTAGATATCCTCGCGCTTTCGGGTCACCGCCGCCTCGATGGTGGCAAGTTGGGTGTTGATGTTGGTCATGTTCATGCCCGCCAAAGCCACGGGCAGATCACCCACCACGGTGGGATGAATACCGCGCCCGTCCACCAAACACGGCACCTCAACACACGCGTCTTTCACCAGGTTGGTGATAAGCCCGCGGTTCAGCACGTTACCGCCGATCTTGTACGGTTTGTTGGTGATCATCGCCTCCATGATATGCGACGCGTATTCGTGGGTGCGGGTATGCGAGATCTCACCGCCCGCGAACAACTCCTCTTTCTGCTTCTTCCAACCGGCGATCTGATTGACACAGCGGCGGGGATACTCGTCGAGCGGAATGTTGTACCGTTCGATCAACTCGGGATACTTCGCTTTGATGTAGAAGGGGTTGTACTCCGCGTTGTGCTCACTGCTTTCGGTGCAGTAGTAACCGAAACGGCGGATATAATCGAGACGCACCAGATCACGATGTTCCAATTTCTCGCCCGCATCCATCCGCGCGAACAACTCCGCCGTGCGGCGGCGAATTTCGGGATACAGATCGTTCCCCGCCGCATCACGGATCTCCAAGAGCCACCCCATGTGGTTGATACCCGCGATCAAGTCGGAGGTCTTATCCACATACTCGGTCATACCGAGTGAATTCAGCACCGCGTTGGCGCACACTTGCACGCTGTGGCAGAGCCCCACCGTTTTGATGGGGGTATACCGTTGCATATACCCCGCCAGCATCGCCATGGGATTGGTGTAATTGAGGAACCACGCATCGGGGCAGACTTCGGCCATGTCGTCCGCGAAATCCTGCAACACGGGAATGGTGCGCAGTGTGCGGAAGATACCGCCGATCCCCAACGTGTCACCGATCGTCTGGCGCAAGCCGTACTTTTTCGGCACCTCAAAGTCAATGACGGTGCACGGCTCGTACAAGCCGACCTGAATCGCATCCACCACGAAATCCGCTCCGCGCAACGCCTCTTTGCGATTCTCCACACCGAGATAACTCTTGACCGTCGCACGGTTTTGGTTGATATTCTCATTCATCTTGGTGATCAGCAGTTCGCTTTCCTCCAAGCGGTCTTTGTCAATGTCGTAAAGCGCGATGTCGCAGTCGTGCATCACGTCCGACAGCATACAGTCGCCGAGCACGTTTTTGGCAAACACCGTACTGCCCGCGCCCATAAAGGTAATTTTCATGATTCAACACTCCCTTCGTATCGTATCTTCAGTATAGCGGCTCCCCCGCCTTTCGTCTATGCGAAAATGCTTGCAAAATATGTGAAAATGTGATATTCTCTTTTTCAGAAAGGCGGCGGTACTATGGTGTTTTCGATAACGACCAATGTGAAAATCAGCGGGTTGCAATACGGTGAAGAAGCGTGTGCACCAAGCCACTCCTTCGGCCCCTACATTCGCGACCACTGGCTGGTGCACTACGTACGCTCAGGGCGCGGTGTGTTTCGCATCCACGGCACCGACTACACGGTGCACGCGGGCGAAGTGTTCTTTATCCCACCGTATATCAGCACGTACTACGAAGCCGACCGTGAAGACCCGTGGGATTATCAGTGGCTCAGCATTTACGGCAGCGGATTGGACGAAGTGTACGCCGCCGCGGGGCTTTCCGAACACACGCCCGTGCGCGCGGTATCCGCCGCCGTTCCCCGCGTGTTGGACGCGCTTGGGGGACGGGGCGAAGGCATTCACCCCTGCGGAGCGATCGCCGCGGCATACGCGTTTTTGGAAGCACTTTCGGAAAACGCCCCTCTCCCCCATCCCGCAGGCGACAAAGCATACGTCGAGCGCGCCGAAGAATATCTGCGCCGCTCACTCTATAAAAAGGTGACGGTAGCGGACGTTGCCGCCCACCTGAATATCGACCGCAGTTATCTCACCGCCCTGTTCAAAAAGCATCGCGGCATCTCCACCCAACAATACATTATGAAGGTAAAGATGGAAGCGGCGTGCGGCTACCTGCTCGCCACCGATTACGATATTGCCCGCATCGCACGTTCGGTGGGATACGACGATGCGTTCATCTTCTCCCACGCATTCAAAACGCTGTACGGCCACTCCCCCTCCGCATGGCGAAAGATGCAAAAGGGGAAATAGACCAACCGCACACCCACAGACGCACGGTATGGGCGTGCATCGCACGTCCGTTCCGCTTGAAACGCTGCGTAAAACGGAGTTCGAGCGTTTATGAATCCCCCCGAGCCAAACCGACGGTTTGGCTCGACCCCCTTTAACAAGGGGGTCTTTGCCTCCGCCGCACACCTTGGAAAGATGCACCGACCCTTGGCTCCCTTGTGTAAAGGGAGCTGGCGGCGTAGCCGCCTGAGGGATTGTCTATGCGTTCATTCTCCCAATTTGGATCAGCGAGGAGAAAACGACCGGGAGATTACTACGACCGACCGCACACCCACAGACGCACGCCCGTTATACGACCGCGCATAAAAAACAAGGGTACACGATCACTCGTGTACCCTTGTGTTGTCGGCGGGCGGCAGGTTGCCGCCCCTACATTTGGCAAATTACACCGCAGGAGTCAACACGCCGTTGGCATCTGCCGTGTAGGTGCCCGCCGCGCACAGACCGTTGGTCTTCGCCGCGGTGATCTTGAAGGTCGCGCTCATACGCAGGGCACCGTGCGTGCCGTTTACGTAGTAGAGTTTGCCGTCCGCTTCCACAACGCCCGCCGCATACGGAGCCAAGCCGTCCGCACCGAAATAGCGTCCTTCACGCACCACGTTGCAAAGCATTTTACCGTTTTCGTCGAAGTAGTATCGACCGTTCTTCTGCTTGCCCGTGTTGTTGGGAT
>CAZESL010000155.1:0-3207 GCA_964515215.1 uncultured Eubacteriales bacterium | reverse complement strand
CCGCACACACGGTATCGCCGGTGTAACCCGTCGCCGAGCAGGTCGCATCGACCTTACCGTTCACAACCGTGTTCTCATGCGTGCAAGAGGGAGCCTCGAGCATCGGGATCTCTTCGGTGTAGAACTCGCCGCACACGGCACAGGTGTAGGTCATTTCACCCACAGCCTCGTAGGTGGGTTCGACGGTGACAACACCTTCGTCCCATGTGTGACCCGGAGCCGGAATAACCTGATCGTCTTCCAGAAGTTCGCCGCAGACATCGCAATAGACGTAACCGGTGTAACTGTCTTCCGTACA
Organism: uncultured Eubacteriales bacterium; assembly: GCA_964515215.1. Classification (GTDB taxonomy): domain Bacteria; phylum Bacillota; class Clostridia; order Oscillospirales; family Acutalibacteraceae; genus SIG588. The sequence continues at coordinate 2,909 of CAZESL010000155.1, read as the reverse complement.
ACCGCCGTCCCATGCACCCGTACGCTCACCCGGAACGTGATCGCCCACGGGAATGACTTCGCCTTCCTTAACGACGGTACCGCACTCAGCACAAACCTCGTTGCCGGTGAAGCCTTCCGCCATACAGGTCGCATCCACAGCGCCTTCGATCTTGGTGGTTCCATGCGTGCAGGGGTCGAGCACCGGAATTTCTTCGGTGAAGAACTCGCCGCACGCGGTACAGGTGGTCTTCAATTCGCCAACCGTGTCATAGGTGGGTTCAACGGTAACAACACCGTCATCCCACGCGTGATCGCCGGTAGCCTCGATCACTTCACCCTCGGCAATCAGTTCGCCGCAGTTCGCGCAAACTTCGTTGCCGGTATAGCCTTCCGCACCGCAGGTCGCGTCAACCGCGCCTTCGATAACGGTCTCGGCATGCTTGCACGCTTCGCCGATGACGTCGCCGCAAGTGCCGCAGGTATAGTTATCGCCATCTGCCACGACGTTCTGGCTGTTCGCCAACATGCCCGCGTGGATCGCATCCTCAACGCCGTCGGTCACGGTGCCGTCGCACGCGGTCGCCACATCGTAGAACTCGATGCGGGCAATCTTCACAGCTTCTTCGCACCAGATACGGAGCGAACCCATCCTGTTCAAACCATTGTTGAAGCAGGTTGCGGGCAGATAGACACCGCCCACACCGTCAACAAAGGTGACCTGGGGAGCATCGTAGCCAATGTCATGGCTCCAGGTAGCATTGTTCACGCCGTCGGACACTTCGAACGCGCCCAAACTGACGGTAGCGTTCTCATAACCTTCCGCCGCGTACACCTTGACATACACCGGCTTGTTGGTCAGAGTATCCGCCGCCATAACGTCGCCGGACACCGCGACATAGCGATACAGCCAGCTCTTGTCCGGATGATTCTCATGGATCTCACGGTCACTATAGGTCACATTGTTCGCCACATTCGCCGTAGCGTTCGGGAAGTAGGGGGTGATCACCTCGCCCGCGAAGGTAGCGTAGGTCAAGCCTTCTTCCACTTCGGGAGCGTTGACGAAATTCGTGTTGATCAGGGCCACACCCTGAATATAGATCGGATCGGTGCCGCAACCCTTGATGCTCAGACGGAAATCATCCGTGCCGGCACCGGCAATGTCTTCCGCCGTCAAGGTGTAGAGATACAGAGCGGTCTTGTTCGCAACAAGCCCATCTTTGTCGACAAACACGTTGTTCCAGGCGTTACCGTCGTACTGGCCGCCGGTCCAACCGGTATACAGATTGTAACGGAACAGCTGAGCGCCCGCTGCGGGGGTTCCGTCGTAGTAGTACTCGATAGCCAGCGTGACGCTCTGACCCTCAGCGAGGTTTTCGAACATCTTGCCGCCGATCCAGAAGCCCTGCCAGTCGCCGTTCAGCGGGATACCGTATTCGCCGGTATTGCCGATGGCAACCGGCGTGGTGGTGCCGTTCACATCGACCGTGCCCATAACACGGTTCGCCTGCATGCTTCCGTCCGAAACGTCAAAGAACGCATAGGGATCCTTGTAATAGGTCTCGCCTTCGGTGATTAAGGTACCGCAGATGTTACAGGTCGCCTTACCGGTGAAGCCGGGCGCCGCATCGGTCGCATCCACAGCGCCTTCCACGGTCACGTTGTAGTTCGCCGCATGCATCGCCGCGTGGACGCTCGCCACGTCGGCATCGCTCAGGTACTCGTTCTGGCAAGCATTCGCCGCATCGTACACTTCAATGCGTGCGATCTTATCGGCAAGATCCATGCCGATACGGAGCGAACCCGCACCGTTCAAACGGTTCTTCAAGCACGCATCCATGATGCAGGTCGCCACGCCGTCCTTGAAGGTCAGCGAGGGGGAACTGCACCAATAGTAAGCGCCGGTAGCGTCGCTCACGTCCACCATGAAGGTGCCAAGGTTCGCACTCTCGTAGCCTTCCTTGGCAACGACCTTGATGAGGATCGGGCGGTTGGTGTTGTCGTCGTTGCCGGCCACCGCACCGCTCGTACGAATGTAGTAGTAACCTCTGAAGTTAGTGTCTACTTCAAGCACGGAAGCGGTCGCATTCACCGCATAGGGAACCGTGATGCCGGGATAGTACACCGGGCAAGGTTCCTGACCTTCGAAATCGACAACGGAGTAGCCCTTGTCGGTGTAGTCGACCGGGTTCACGAACTCGGTGTTGATCACCTTGATCGACTTGATGTAGGTGTTGGTTGCACCGGCGCTACAACCCAGGACGGTCACGCGGAAGTCACCCTCACCGATCGCCGCCACTTCGTCCGCCGTCAAGGTATGGAAGAAGAGACCGGTCTGCTTGGAAAGCAGTTTTTCGGTATCGGTGAACATATCCTTGTAGCCGTTGCTGTTGATCTGATAACGGAACACCTGATGACGATCCGTTGCGAGAAACTCCATATCCATGTAGTATTCCACAGCGACCGTCACGCTCTGGCCTTCGGGAACATTCTTCAGCATCGTGCCGCCGAAGTAGAAACCGGACCAGTCGGCATCCAGACGGAAGCCGTATTCCTCGGTGCCGGGGATCTGCTGGGGTGTGATGCTGCCTACACCGCCCGAAGCGGCCAACGAATGGCTCTTCTGAATGGTACCGTCGGACACGTCGAACCAGCCGTAGGGCTCTTTATAGTAGTCTTCATAGTTCGCCAGCGTTTCGCCGCAAGCATCGCACACCACCAGACCGGTGTTGCCCGCGTTGCCGCCGACGGGTTCCACGGCACCTTCAACAGTGACGCCGTAGCTGCTGTTCACCTTATAGTCATGGAACAACGCGACCGTTTCTTCGTCCACGCCCGTCTCGGTGCAATAGGTCGTCACATCGTACACTTCGATGCGCGCGATCTGCGCCGCCTCTGCCTGCGGGAAGCGGAAGGAACCGCCGTTGTTCG
>CAZESL010000154.1:0-3322 GCA_964515215.1 uncultured Eubacteriales bacterium | reverse complement strand
CGTTTCGCTATCCGTGAAGGCGGCCGTACCGTCGGTTCCGGTGTTGTCACCGCGATCAACGAGTAATTCATAGCCTTTTAACAAAAACGCCGTTCGGTCAACCGAGCGGCGTTTTTCATTATTTACGGACGGTTTTTGCAACTTTTGTACAATAATTCAGTTTTGTTTTTGTAGAGTGAAAAAACAGTTTTACGAATTCTTTCGTTTCCTTTTTTACGGAAATTGTGTTATACTGTGCATAAAGACGGGGGGAGTATGTATGAAATACCAAAATGCCAAAGATTTTTTGGATGAGGCACTGCTTGAGCAATTGCAGAAGAAAGCGGGCGGTCGCCTTTTATACGTGCCCACTGTCGGTGAAAAGAAAAACTGGGGCGAAGTGTCGGGGGAGCGCACCAAACTGCGTGAACGTAATCGCCAGATCTGCCGTGAATACGCGGGCGGTTATACCGTGCGCGAACTGGCGGCCAAATGGTATCTGTCGGTCGCGTCCATTCGCAAAATTTTGGCAGCAGATAAGCACAACCCGCGCCAGCACTATCTTGGTTTGGATATCGGCGGCACCTTTGTGAAATACGGTGTGGTGGATGAAGACGGACAGGTTCTGCTGTTTGATACGGTGGAAACGCCGAACACCGAAAAAGAGTTCGTGCGTGCGCTGTACGGCGTGATCGACAAGGTGCGTGAGCAGGATCCTCACATTTGCGGTATCGGCGTCGGTTGTGCCGGCTTGATCGAAGGCGGTAACTTAGTCACCGCCGCCAATCTGCCGTTTAAGAGCACACCGCTTCGTGACTTGCTGGCGTCGTATGCGAAATTGCCCGTGTTGCTTGAAAACGATGCCAACTGTGCGGCACTCGGTGAATACAATGCCGCGGAAGAAATGCATATGCTGTACATAACGCTCGGTACGGGCGTGGGCGGCGGTGTGATCCTGAACCGCCAGTTGTATCGCGGCAGTCGCGGTGCGGCGGGTGAGATCGGGCACATCACCATCGTGCAGAATGGCGAGCCTTGTCCCTGCGGCAAACGCGGTTGCTTTGAACAGTATGCTTCCGCAACCGCGCTGGTGCGTCAAACGGTAGAGGCGGTGAAGACCCATCCCACGTCCCTTTTGGCGGCGATGGCAAAGGAAGCGCCGATGGATGGCCGTCTATCATTTAACGCGGCCTATGCGGGCTGCCCTGTTGCACAAGCGGTGATCGATACGTTCTGCACCTATCTTGCCGCCGGCATCGATAGTCTGTGTGAAGTGCTGGATCCTCAACACGTGGTGTTGGCGGGCGGTATTACCAAAGAGGAGGAAGGTCTGCTCGCTCCGTTGCGTAATCATCTGAAAACGCAGGCGCGCGTGACGGTGGCACAAAATCGCGGTCGATCGGGCGTGCTTGGTGCGGCACGTTTGTTTAGCCCCAACGGTGGAAGATAAAACAAAGCCCTTGAGAAGGTTTCTCAAGGGCTTTGTTTTAACGAAATCCGTCCTTACGGACGGGATAAATCCAACTACATTGGGTGAAATCACTTGCGTGGTGAAATCCGACTTCGTCGGGTTAAAGGACGGATTTTATTTCACCGAAACCGTAAGGTTTCGATTTCATCCAAGGCGTGAGCCGCGGATTTCACCGTAAGCGTAAGCGAACGATTTCATTTAACTTGCGCTATAGCGTTAATTGTGTTATAATACTTTTCAAACGAGGTGCCACATATGGCGGAAAGTAAACTGGCTATTGCTTCGATGAATTTTGCAGTGAACATATTGAAACTATGTGATGGTCTCAAAGGGCATTATTCTCTTGTTAATCAACTTGAGAGAGCCGCTACCAGTATTGGAGCCAATATTCGTGAAGCGAATTATGCCCACAGTAATGCGGATTTTGTTGCAAAATTACAGATATCGTTGAAGGAGTGCTACGAAACAGAATATTGGCTTGAACTTATGCAGAAAGCAGATTTTTTACGGGAAGAGGATACAAAGGGTTTGCTACACGATTGTGGATCGATTCGTAGGATGTTAGTTTCATCGATAAATACGGTAAAAAGTAAAGAAAGGGTCTAAACTTATGCGTGTTTTAAAAAACGTCTTGGTGAACGATATCCTCACCGATATTACGATAGAAAACGGTGTCATTACCCGTGTGGGGAAGGCGGCGGAAAACGGTGAAGATCTCGGCGGTGCACGTGTGGTGGCGGGGCTTCTCGATATCCACACGCACGGTTGTGTGGGGGAGGATATGATGCACGGCGACCTTGCCGCCATCGCCCGCTATGAGCGCGCGCACGGTATCACAGCATTTCTGCCCACTACCATGGCGGCACCCATTGAGGAGATCCGCCGTGCCACGGTGGAATGCCCCGTGGTAGAGGACGGCGCCGCCGTGTTGGGTTTTCATATGGAAGGGCCGTACTTGGCCGAGAAATATAAGGGCGCACAACCCGCCTCAGTGCTGAAAGTTCCCGATTTAGCGGAGTTTGCCGCCATTCCCAATATCCGCGTGGTGACGGTGGCACCCGAACTGGACGGTGCCGTGGAGTTTATTGAAAAATGCGGTTGCCCCGTTTTCCTGGGACACACGGCGGCGGGGTATGACATTGCCGCCGAAGCGTTCCGTGCGGGGGCGGTGGGTCTTACCCATACGTTCAACGCGATGTCGCCGCTTCACCACCGCGACCCCGGCCCTATCGGTGCGGCGATCGACCGTAACGCATACGTGCAGGTCATCGGTGACGGTGTGCATCTGCATCCCGCTGTGGTGCGTATGCTGTACCGCCTGTTTGGCGCCGAGCGCATGATCCTGATCAGCGATTCGATGGCGGCAACGGGCATGGCGGACGGTGAGTACATGCTGGGCAGTCAGCATACGGTAGTAAAGGACGGCGCGGCGCGGCTGAAAGAGAACGGAGCTCTCGCGGGTAGTACCGCTAACTTGTGGGACGTGGTGCAGCGCGTGATCGGCATGGGTATCCCGCCTGCCGACGCTTTTCGTATGGCATCCGAAACTCCCGCCCGCCTGCTCGGCGAAAAACGGGGTGTCATTGCCGAAGGTTATGCGGCCGATCTGGTGGTCGTGGATGAGGCGTATAACGTCGTACGGGTGCTGTAACAGCCTCCCCTGTGTAAGGGGACTCGGAGGGGTTGTCAGCGGTAACGGAAGAAAAGCGTAGAGACTTGAACAACCCCTCAGCCTCGCATACGCTCGGCAGCTCCCCTTACACAGGGGAGCCTTGGGGGAGAAGGAGTTGGTGATATGGACAGGAAGTTTAACAAAAGTCTGGAATTGTCAAGAAAATTGCAGTCGGAAAAACACCCTCACAGATGATAAGA
>CAZESL010000153.1:0-3331 GCA_964515215.1 uncultured Eubacteriales bacterium | reverse complement strand
TAAAGGGGGCTGGCATTTTCGAGGAGCGAAGCGAGGAGAAAATGACTGGGGGATTTTCTGCGACCGAGCAAGTAACTTATGTAGGACTACCCCTCAGTCTCGCTTCGCTCGCCAGCTCCCCTGACAAGGGGAGCCAAGGCTCTCTCTCCTAATCCCCAACCACAACTCACTTAAGGGTGGCTTTTACACTTCGATCGTATCCCCCGTCGCGATACACCGCAGGCGGGGCATCCATTGCTTCATATATTCACATTGCGTTTCACCCGTGCAGTGACAGGTATAATACGCGGTATCGTACCCACCGAGATAGGCGGCGCACTCTGCCAGCGTTCCGTCAAGCGGCAATTTTGAAAAATGGAAACCGCCCACCACCGCATCGGGCGAAAACCACGAAACGACATTGCGTATCCCACGGTGAGAGCACCCGCTGACCAGCACACGGCGGCCGTTTTCTTCAAGAAGCAAGTATTGCTCGTGACGAAAATCGTCCGCCGACACGCCATCCCCGTCCCGCCGTGTCAACCCGCTCTCTCCTTCGTAAAAACGGCAAGGTCGTCCGTTTCCGTCAAGTAACGTCAGTCCTGCGGCGAGTGAGTTTTCCCCTTCGGTAAATACCAGACGCGGAGACTCTTTCAACGCTGTATCCAATCCGATGTATTTTTCCCCGTTGTAGTGTGCACCGAACGCCGTGCGGTGCAGGTACACGGGGGCTTTTTCGTTCAACTCCAAAAAGTGACGCAGTCCACCGCCGTGATCGTAATGTCCGTGGGATACGATCGCGATATCCACCGCACGAAGGTCCACGCCCAGCGCGGCGGCATTACGGGCAAAGAGATCGCTCTGCCCCATATCGAACAAAATGCGGTGTTCCGCCATTTCGATATACAGAGACAGCCCGTGCTCTGCCTCCAGTGCAGGCGTACGGCTCGTATTTTCCGCCAAAACCGTAATGCGCATATTACACCACCCGATTGTGTTGCTCACCCGCAAAGAAACGGGTGATATTCTCCGCCATCGCCGCCACACAGCGGGCGCGTGCCTCCACCGCTCCCCACGCCATGTGCGGAGTCAGGCACACGTTCTCCCGCTCGCGCAGTGCCCAAAACGGGTGATCTTGACCGAACGGTTCTGTCGAATACACGTCCACGCCGAGACCGCCCAAATGCCCGCTCAACACCGCTTCGGCGAGCGCTGCTTCATCCGTCACCGCACCGCGGGCGGTGTTCACCACGATGGTGCCCCGCTTCATCGCCGCAATGCGTTCACGGCTGATAAGACCGCGGGTACTGTCGGACAGCGGTACGTGCAGGGAGAGGATATCACTGGTACGGCAGAGGGTATCGATATCGCACAGCGGGAATGCCCCCTCCGCCTTGCGGCGGCACATCTGCACGCGACAGCCGAGGGCGCGGGCGATCTCTGCCACCCGCGTGCCGATTCCGCCGCCACCGACCACGCCCCACGTGAGCGAGGACAGTTCGTGATACAGCGGCTCCAGACGGTTCGCCACCCCCGAGGTGCTGTACGCCCCCGAATGGGTGTAGCGACGGTATTCCGTAAGGTGCGTTACAAGCGACAACGCCATGGCGACCGAAAGTTGTGCCACACTTTCGGTGGAATATCCCGGCACGTTGCACAGGGCGATACTGCGGCTTCGGCAATACGCCGTGTCGATGTTATCGTATCCCGTCGCCGCCACGCAGATCAACCGCAGTGATGCGGCGTCCTGCAGGTTATGTGCGCCGAGTTTCAGTTTGTTAGTGACGATAACCTGTGCCTCCGCCACCCGTCGGGCAACCTCTTCGGGCGGCGTGATCCCGTATTCCACACACTCCCCCACCGCGTAAAGCGGCGAGAGGTCGATATCGGCGCCCAGCGTATCTTTATCTAAAATCACGATCTTCATAGGATTCACCTCGTATATCCAGTATACCAAGAGTACACATATCCGTCAAGAGGGCGTAAAGGCACTCAAACGCAAACGCCGAACCGGCAAAAAGCCTCTCTGAACACAGAGAGGCTTTTTACGAGAAATTATTTACTTGCTTCCTTCTTTTTGCGCTTCTTGTATACAATCAAGAAGATGATACCGCCCACAAGAAGAATCACACCGGCGATAGACCCATAGAACAAGGGTTTATTCGCATAGAAGATAACCCATCCGCTTTGCGATACCGTTACCTTCTTAAAGGTTTGATCATACGTATTCGTATTACCTTCGGCATTTACCGCACAGTCATTACAAAGGATCCTCACTTGATTTTCAAGTCCTTCAGGCACGGTAAAGGTGATCTTGCCGTCATTCTCTTCCAGATACCGAATCAACTCGTCACCGGACATCTCAAAACGCACGCCGATTTCTTCGCCGTTGGAATTGAGCAAGATCGCCTTAAAGTTGTTGAGTTTACCGCCATCATCGGTAGGAATCACCGTAACCGTCTGCTCATCGATCTGGTATCTGCCACCCTCTTCAAGGCCGCTGATAGTCAAAACAGGAGCAGTTTGGTCAACCACAAAGGCTATCTTGAGGTTTTTAACGTCACTGAAAGCCGTCGTATCCGCTTTATCTTTCGATTCTACGATAATACTGTATTCGCCTTCATTTTCAAAAAGATCCTTCTTAACCGTATAGGTACGCTTGCTCCACTCACCGTCGTTAGCGGTAATGGTCGTCGTATAGTCCTTACCTTCGGACAACGTCTGACCGTTCAGTTTGACAACGTAGTTTTCAATGGGATCCACATTCACTTCTTCGATAATGACATCCTCATTGACACTGTGTACGTAATACTGATCGACCAACTTGTCGGTTCCTTCGTTCACGGCAAAGGTCGAACCGTCGCGGTTGATGGAGAATTTGACCGTTTCGTATTCCTCACCGTCAGAAAGCACAATTTTAGAATAGGCATTTTCGGACATATCCTTCAGTGTGCATACCAACGTATACACGGCATACCTAAAAGGGTCGCCGCAACCATACCCGGCAATGTACCAAGAAAACTTCCGACAAGACAGGTCCAAAACGGCATCTTGGTTGCGCCGAAATACATGCTGACGGCATCTCCCGGTAAGCAGGAAATAACGCGTAGAAAGAAGGACATAAAGAAATTGTTATTTGAACATTCGCCGATAATGTCAGCAAGTTTAGGGTGCTTCTCGCACAATTTGGTTGCAAAGTTCGTCCCCGAGGCTCTACCGATCCAATAAGGAATCGTGAGCTCTACCAGTACGCCTATGGAGTTAATGATCAGGGCGTGGGCGGGCTCAAACAGAAATCCGCCCAATACGTTCAGAACGATAATTGGAAAGAATACCGTTAATGACTTAAAGG
>CAZESL010000152.1:0-3415 GCA_964515215.1 uncultured Eubacteriales bacterium | reverse complement strand
CGGTATCGTTCTCGGCTGTCAGCCCATCATCAGTTATAATATGGGCGCCAAGAATTATGACCGTGTAAAGGAGCTTTACAGAAAGATCCTTCTTTGTACCGTCGTTATCGGTCTAACATCCACCGCCCTTTTTGAACTGGCACCTCGTGCTGTTGTCGGAATATTCGGTGCACCCACCAATATACCTAATCCCGAAGATTATTGGGTGTTCGGCGAAAAATGTTTTCGCATTTTCCTTTGCCTTGTAACCTTTACTTGCATTATCAAGATGACTTCGATATTTTTCCAAGCCGTCGGCAAACCTATCCGTGCGGTTGTTGCTTCCATGATTCGTGATATCATTTGCTTCATTCCGCTTATCATCATTTATCCGGCAGTATTCGGTGGCGTTGAGGCCATTTTATTCGCAGCACCCTCCGCCGACTTTCTGGCAATGATCGTTGCAGCCGCCTTGACCGTCCCCTTCCTTCGTTCGCTGAAAGCGGCGTCCGTAAAAGATAATAACGAGGTCGTTCTTAGGCCTTCCGAAAAAGGGGTTATTATCACCATTGCAAGAGAACACGGTTCTTCCGGTAAGCAGATCGGCAAATTAGTAGCGGAAAAACTCGGTATTCCCTTCTACTACAAGGAAATGACCGCACTTGCTGCACAAGAAAGCGGCCTTGACAAAGAGTTTATTTCGGATATCAATGCCAACGCTCCTGCAACACTCCACAGCCTTTATCTCAGCACAGAGGTCGTGCAACAGGCGGTCGTTGCACAAGATACGGTAATTCGCAAAATAGCCGATCAGGGCAGTTGTGTAATCGTTGGCAGAGCCGCCGACTACGTTCTCCGCGATTACGAGGACGTCGTTCGCCTTTTTATCTATGCTCCCAAAGATTATAAGATCCGGCGTGTAATGGAAGTGTACGGCGATACTGCGGAGGAAGCCGAAAAAAACATTCGCCGTTCCGATGAAGCACGGGCTTCCTATTATAAAAACATTTCCGCACGCCTTTGGGGCGATAGACGAAACTACGAGTGTATGCTCGACAGCTCTATTGGTGTGGAAGCAAGTGCCGATACGATCTGTCACTATATCCAAAACCGCAAAAAATAAAAAACTCGAATATTTTCGCATGATTTTTTCAAAGTTTTATGCTATAATTATTTCGTAGCAACGCTACCAAGAGAGTGCATTTCAGCCGGTACTTCGACGGCAGCCGTGGTATCATCCGTTATGTTTGCTCGAACACCTCTCTGCATTATAGGTCTAATAATTCTGCCGTAATGTATTGTACCAAAAGGAGGTGTTACTGTGAAACGTGTTAATGCTGCGTGTATTCTTCAAACCTTGGTTTTCACACAGAAGCCCGAAATGGGTTTCAGCAAAGAACGTGCGTTGGAAATCAACAAGGAAGAGATTGAGCACTACAAAGCGATGCTCGAACGTGCTCGGACCCGTTACCAGATCCTGGACACGGCCGAGCAGGAAGATGGCTCTATTATTATTCACGTAAGGAAGCAATACAATAATAGAACCGATGTTTCCGAATACTTTGAGTAAGTCGCACGAGGGGCTGTCGCAAGTTCATCTTTCAAACTTGCGACAGCCCCTTTCCTACAACGCCGTTAAACATACCGCGTGGTGTAGCCTCGTACGGCAAAATATGCATCCAGCTCCTCTCGAATTTCCGTTACCGTATCTTTAGCAATTTTATGGGTCTTGGGATACTCCCAAGAATCCACGGTATCGATCGTGACTGTTCTCCGTTCCTCATCCGCTTCCGCCGACAGCCATACGCCGCGTTCCTTCCATTTAAGATACACATACCCGTCCTCAAAAACGACCTCCCTGTGCCCCATACTTTCGAAGCATTTTTTCATTTTCTTCTCATCGGTGCGCAAGTCCTTTTTGGTCGTTCTCCAAAAACTCCACAAACTCTGTTCAGGATCTATACCCTCAATAGGTTCACACATATCTGTTGAATCGGCAAAGGGAAACGCATTGCGGAACACGTATTTGCGAATCATGGCAATACCGCGGTTTTTTACGGGATATTGAAAACCCATGTACGGAATGCGCAGACTGTCAAAGGTGGCAACGTGTGTTTCCAGATCCACCACACACGGAAGCACCGCCGTATCAAAACCGTCTCCACCGTTTTGGCAAACCGCTTTAAACAGACTTTTTCTAAAGTTTTCATCCACACGTTTGGCGTATATAACGATTACGGTAACGGTATTCAAGGGCGCACTCTTTTGTGATCTATCAAGAAAGTGATGTTTCTTTCTACCCTTTAGTGCCTTCGCGTTTGCCAAGGCGGAATTCACGATCAAATGGTATTGGTCTTTATCTAAATAATCAATGCCGTACGTTGCGACGACCTTTTCGATACCGCTTGAATAAATTTGGACCGGAGCGTTGCTCTTATACCGAAGCGTTGCGGGACGTGGCGAGATCGCACGTGGCTCACACCCTTCGCCAAAGTGCGAAAGTTTTCTTTCGACCCCTTGCACCGAAAAAGAGAGCGGTAATACAAAGCGTTTTCTTGCCGTGTTATGACACTGCAACACGGCTAACCCAGCATCCATTGTCAGCAACAAAACAAAGTTTTTAATAAGATATATCAAAGCGCCGATCATCAAGCCTATACCGACAACGATCTTTACGCCTTCCGGAACAAACTTCAAATTTCCAACAATAAAAGCGGGAACTATGACCCCTCCAAGGATAACGACATAGATAAGAATTCTACACAGCAAGGCATTTTTCAACTTTGGGAAATTCAAGAAACTCGCCCCGTACAGCAAAACGTTACGGTTCAAGCATATCATATACGCGCAAAATTTCAATTACCGTAACAAAAAGATGTTGCGGAAAGTGAAGTTTGCCCTAACGGGCAAGTGATGTTGCTACGCAGTGATGTGGGGCGGACTTTCTTCACACTTGACGAAAGCCCCACCGGGGCTTTCTCCCGCATCTTCGGTGCTGACGCACCTCACATGCGGAGTTCGTCTTAAACTTCGTTTAAGCCACACGACCTTCGGGTTTCTCACAAACGCTGCGCGTTTGCTTGCCTGTTTGCGGTGCCCGAAATTCGCCCCCTCGCTCTCGCTCGGCGCATTTCGACCGCGGCACTCGCTTATGCCTCGCTGTTTCCGCCACAGGCGTAACTTTTTCGTTTTTGCCGTTGGCAAAATGTCGCCTGTTCAAGGCGACAAGAAAAACGTTACACGGACTTCGCCAAAGGCGAATGTCCTGCGCTCGCGAACGCGACGGGGCGAGCAACGCTCGTCGGACTCATAACCCAAGCTGTGTACAATTCTCACTCATAACCATAAGAAAAGGACACCCCAAAGGGTGTCCTTTTCTTATGGCAAGTCGCACCGAAAAAGATATCGGTGCTACTTGTTGGTTTCGGAGGCAGGA
>CAZESL010000151.1:0-3434 GCA_964515215.1 uncultured Eubacteriales bacterium | reverse complement strand
AAACTGCAATTTGGACGACGTGGCACATATCAAGCAGTTCGTGGATATTCCCGTGGTGTGTGCGGGACGTATGGACCCTGCGGTGGGTGCCAAAGCGGTGGAAGAAGGACGTATCGACGGCGTGGGTATTGCCCGTCAGTTCCTGGTGGATCCGCAATGGGTGACCAAACTCATCGACGAGCGGTTGGAGGATATCAAGCCCTGCATCTGCTGTCACAGCGGTTGCTTCAATTTCTCCTCCTCCAAGGGGCACGCCAACACACAGGATCTGACCGACACGATGGGGCTGGCACGCTGTGCGCTCAATCCCGAAACGATGCAGTCGAAGAAATACTACGTCGCCCCCGCGAAGAAGAAAAAGACGGTCGCGGTGGTCGGCGGCGGTATCGGCGGCATGGAAGCGGCGATCCTCTGTGCGAAGCGCGGCCACACCGTTACGCTGTACGAAAAGAGCGACCGTCTGGGCGGTGTATTTATCGCCGCGGCGGCACCTTCTTTCAAGGAAAAAGACCGCGCACTGATCGCGTGGTATATCCGTGAATTGCAAAAATATCCCATCGAGGTGAAACTGAACACGGCGGTGACCGACGTGAAGACGCTCGGTGCCGATGAGGTGATCGTAGCCACGGGTGCGGTGGCAAAACGCCTTCCCGTCACGGGTGCGGAAAAAGCCGTGGAAGCGGTGGATTATCTGCTCGGCAACCAAACGGTGGGGGATCGTGTGGTCGTGGTCGGCGGCGGTCTTACGGGGTGTGAGATCGCGTACGACCTCTATCTGCAAGGCAAACAGCCCACCATCGTGGAGATGCAGGACGATCTTATCACCACCAAGGGTGTGTGCCTTGCGAACACCAGTTATCTGCGCGATTTCTTCAAGACCAATAACGTGACGGTGCACCTTGAGACGGCGCTGTGTGCGATCGGTGACGGGGAAGTGACCTTGCGCGGCAAGGACGGCAACACCTTCACGGTAGGGGCAGATTCGGTGGTGCTCTCGGTAGGGTACGACCCCGCGCCGCTGGCGAAAAAGGGCGGTCGCGTACATGTGATCGGCGATGCCGCCAAAGTCGGCAACCTGCGCTCGGTCATTTGGGGTGCATGGGACGTGTGTATGAAACTGTAAGGAGTGACAGATATGGTATTAACCGCAGAACAACAGGCCATATTAAACGGCGAAAAAGGGGAGACCCTCGCGAAAGTGATGAAAACACTGGTGATGTACGGCGATGCGTTTCACGCTGAAAAACTCGTGCCCATCACCTCGAAGTACAACCATTTGGTGACCTCGTTCGGCTTGAAAGTGATGTCGCCCGTGTACGATTTGATGCAGCAGCTGTTGGATGCGGGTGTTTGCTCCGAACAGCAGTTTTCGGTGGACCCGCGTCCGCTCGACAAAAACGTACCTGCGAACTTTTTGCAGAATTTCGTGTTCAACAAGTTTATGTACACCAAGCAGGGTTTCTATGAGGATCAGTTGCAAAAACTCGGTCTTATGGACAAGGATGCGTTCAGTTGCACCTGCTACATGGACGAGATGGGCAACAAGCCGCAAAAGGGCGAGGTGCTCTCGTGGGCGGAGTCCTCGGCGGTGGTGTATGCCAACTCGGTACTCGGCGCGCGGTGCAACCGCAATTCGGGTATTATCGACATTATGGGCTCCATCGTGGGATACGTGCCGTATTTCGGTCTGTTGACCGACGAAGGCCGCCGCGCCACGTGGGTGGTGCGGGTAGAGACTACCAAAAAGCCCGAAGCACAACTGCTCGGTTCCGCCATCGGCATGAAAGTGATGGAAGACGTGCCGTACGTGGTGGGACTGGACCGCTTCATCGGCACCGAACTGGACGACACCGCTTGTGCGTATCTGAAAGATTTCGGTGCGGCGACCGCTTCTAATGGCGCGGTGGGCCTGTACCACATTGAAAACCTCACCCCCGAAGCGGTGGAACAGGGCAAAGCCTTGATCGCCGAGGGTGCGCGTGAATACGTGATCGACGATGCGGAACTCGCACGCGTGCAGGCGAACTATCCCGTGATGTGGAAGAACCCCGATGCGACCCCGAAACTCTGCTTTGTCGGTTGCCCGCACCTGTCGCTTCAACAGTTGAAGGATTGGACGGATGCCGTAGAAGCGGGACTGCGTGAGAGCGGCCGCAAAAAGGTAGCGATCCCTACCGTGTTTACCGCCGCGCCGCGGGTGCTCGAAGCGTTTGAGAAAACGCCCTATGCCGCACGGCTGAAAGCCACGGGGGTCATTACGTCGTATATTTGTCCTTTGATGTATATGAACAATCCGCTGTGCAAGACCATGCCGGTCATTACCTCTTCCAACAAACTGCGTACCTATACCAGTGCGCGGTATTACACGGATGAGCAGATCCTGCGCGCCATTACGAAGGAGGGGAAATAAGATGAAACAGTTTCAAGGTCGTGTGATCACCCCCGGTGAGGTGACCGCCCCCGCAGTGGTGACCACCGAAGGTTTCAATACGCTCGCTTCGTTGCAGATGGCATTGCAGTTCGGCGACAAAGAGGCAAAATGCGGCGACCAGAACAATAAGGAACTGCACGGCAAACCGCTGTGCGGTCGCGCACTCTGCCTGCCGCAGACCATCGGCTCCACCACGGGCGGTCTGGTGCTCTATTGCGCTTGTGCCATGGGCAGAAATCCCGCGTGTATGCTGTTTGCGAATCCCATCGATTCGCTCGCGGCGGCGGGCGCCGTGCTCGCGGACGTGTGGGTAGACGGCGTAACCATGCCAGTCGTGGATTCGCTCGGCGATGAATTTTTGCAGTACGTAAAGGACGGCATGACCGTCACCGTGAAAGAAAACGGTATCGTAGAAGTAGGATAATTTTTACAGGAGGGGACTGTCGTGGTGTGCGACAGTCCCTCTTGTCAAGCACGGTAACATGTGGTATACTGCGAAGCGAAATGAGGTGCTTAGTGTGAGTGTGAACAAATATCCTTGGAAAGGGCACGGCTTGTGCCTGTTTGCGCCGCTTCCGCAAGAGGTGGACACCTTCTGCCGTTACGTGGAAGAAGAACTGGTAGCCGATAAGATCGATACCTTGCTGCTTATTATCCGGTATAATTATGAATTTGAAAGTCATCCCGAATGCCGCGGTGAGCATCCGCTCTCCCGTGCGGACGTCGAAAAAATGGTGGCGACCTGCCGCCGCTGCGGTATCGAACTGATTCCCGATATGAACCTGCTCGGTCACCAAACGGTGCAGGATACGCACCGTCCCGACGGTCTGCTGAAAGGGCATCCCGAGTTTTCCGAGACCCCCGTTGAACAGGAACCCGAATACTGCTACAGCATCTGCTCTACCAACGAGCAAGCGTTCCAAGTGGTGTGCGACTTGATGGAAGAGGTCATGGACGCGTTTGACGCCCGCTATATGCACATCGGCATGGACGAGGTGTTTTA
>CAZESL010000150.1:0-3527 GCA_964515215.1 uncultured Eubacteriales bacterium | reverse complement strand
ATTATATCTCTTTTGGGTGAATTTGTCGACTACACTTTTATGTTACCACTCCACTCTCTATTTTTATCCCTAATCGCACCCGCCATACGGCGTTTTTTACTCCACATCACATACCGTGAGCGTATCCCCCGCTACCCGAAAGCGCACCGTATGTCCCGCAAACGCCATGCCGTATACCCGCTCGGCGTCCTCTTGATACGAAGGACGCGGGTCTTGCGCCAACACGTCACGCAGGGTGTCCGCCTGCGTCGGGGTGAATACAGCCGCCAACACCGCAGGCAGTTCCACCGTGAGTTGCTTTTCCCGCACGGGGTCGGCAAAGCCGCCCGTAGCCTCGGGGTGGCTGTCTGCAAACGGCAGATAGGGCTTGATATCGTAGATCGGGGTACCGTCCATCAAGTCCGCGCCCTCCACGTCCAACACCGTACCGTACTGCTTGTCCTGCCGTACGGCAACCAATTTCACCGCCGAAAGCCCCACGGGATTCGGGCGAAACGGCGAGCGGGTGGCAAACACCCCCATACGGGTATTGCCGCCGAGCCGCGGCGGCCGCACGGTGGGCGACCAATCCTCCCGCACTGCTTCGGAAAACTCCCACAGAAGCCAGATATGCGAAAAGCCTTCGATGCCCCGCAGGGCGTCGGGATTGCGATACGGCGGCTCAAACACCACCGTGCCGCGGGTCGCAGCAAGTCCGCTTTGCCGCGGAATACCGAACTTCTCGGGAAATTCGGTATGAATGCGGGCGATCACCTTCATCTCCATCCCGCTCACCCCTTTTCACGTAACCGCTCGGCAAGCACTTTGTCGGGTGTGACGTACGCGGTCTGGTAATCCACATAGATCACCCGTCCGGGCTTGGCACCGGCGGGCTTTTTCACGTTGCGGGCGCGGGTGTAATCCACCGGCACTTGTGCGGAATCGCCCGATTTCGAATGGGTAGCGGCGAGTATTGCCGCTTCGGTCAAGGTGGTGTCGGGCGGCGTCTCCCCCTCGGTCACCACGATGACGTGGGAGCCCGCCGCCGTCTTCACGTGGAACCAATAATCCCCGCCGCGGGCGGTCTTTAAGGTCAAGCGATCGTTTTGCAGATTGTTGCGCCCCACCAGAATGAGGAATCCGTCACTCGACCGAAAGCGGAGAGGCCCTTCCGCCGCGGGCGCTTTTCCGCGGGTACGCGGCAATTTCAGATAGCCGCCCGCCGCGAGTTCTTCCCGCAGTTCACCCAGTTCGCGAAACGTGGTCGCACGCGAAAGCGCATCAAACACACTGTCTAAATAGAGGAGTTCTTCTTCGCCTGCCGCGATCTGCTCCGCCAGCACCCGCTCGGCGGTCTGCGCCTTGCGGTAGGCTTTATAATACTTCTGGGCATTCTGTACCGCTGTAAGTGCAGGGTCCAGCGGCACCGTCACGGTGGCGCAATTTTCATCGTAATAGTTGATAAGTTCCGCCGAGGACGCCCCTTTCGGGATGGCGTAGGCGTTCGCTTGAATGAGATCCGCCCACACGCGCACTTCCTCGCGTTTGGCAGATCGTGCCAGTTCTTCCCGCTGTGCCGAAAGTTTACGTGCAGTACGGTCGGTCGCGTTGGTCAGCACCCGTAAAATGTCCTGCGCGCGGGCGCGGCGGCGTTCTTCAGCGTCTTTTTGCTCGTAAAACCCGTCCAGCAGAGCAGAAAGCGATTCTTCCTCCCTGCCCACGGCGGTAAGACCGTACTGTGTGAGCGGTATAAAACTGTATTCCAGCGGCGTACCTTTCAGGTCACGCAGGGCATACGGCACCCGCCGCACACCCGTGAGCACCGTCTCTTTCAAGCGTTTTAAGTAGTAGGCGAGTCGCTCGGCCTCCTCGTCGGTCAACTCGTCACTGCGCTTGTCGCCGCCGCGCAGGGCTTGGTGACTCACCTCGCGACACAACAGCGGCGAAAGCCCGTGTACCGCCGAAAGCAACGCTTTTGCCAGCGGCGCTGAAGGTGCGCGACGCAGTGCCGCCACCACCTCGCACGGCTCACAAAGCGAAAGATCCAGCACCCCCGCAGGGCAGGGCGGCAATTCATACCTGAGCCCCGGAAGAACGGGGCGCACCGAAGACATTTCGATATCCACCCGCTTGATGGCGTCCACTACCACACCGTTTTCATCGATCAAAATGATGTTACTGTGCCGTCCCATGATCTCGACCGCCAAAGTCAGGCGCACGATATCACCGAGTTCGTTCACGCAGTCAAAATCAAAATACAAGGCACGCTCCCACCCGTTTTGGCGAATGGCGATCAACCGCCCGCCCGTGAGCCGTTTGCGCAGCAACATGCAAAACATCGGCGGAGAAGCAGGGTTTTCGGGTGCGTGAGCAGTAAAATGCACCCGCGGCGAATTGGCACGCGCCGAAAGATACAACCGCTCACTGCCGCCGCGGTGCCGCAAATGGATCACCAACTCCTCCCGCGAGGGCTGATGGATCTTATCCACCCGCGCTTCGGGCAATGCCGCTGTCAATTCTTCGCGCAAACACGCTAAAAAAGCGCCGTCTAACGCCATATCACTCACCTACCAATGTAAAGTTATCAACCTTTTCAACCATCTTTCAACCACGTGGCAATTTGCTCTGCCGCCGCGGCAAGGTCTTGTCGTTCTTCGTCATATTCTTCGCGTAAAGGCAGTCCTGCCAAGTGTTCCGCAATTCTGCCCCCTAATTTTTGCATATACCGCACACCGTCCGCCGTGTGAGGAATACGCCCCATCAACGCTTCTGCATACGTGAGTGAACATCGCTCACCCGTGAAGGCGACGGTCATGACGGTGTATAGGCGTTCCCCTTCCGCCGCAACGTCCTCTTCTTGGATCGAAAACCCGTTTTCCGCTAAAAACGTACGAAGCCGTTCGGGTTTGGACATCGGTTGCAACACCAAACGGTAGCGCGTATCGGCTACCCACGGGGCGGCGGCGAGTATTTCTGCGATCGTCTCGCCGCCCATACCGGCGATCACCACGTCATCCACCTCGTCGGGTAACACGGGCGAGAGCCCGTCCCCTACCCGTACCGAAATCGTCGTTTCCAGCCCCGCACCCGCAACGGTGCGGCGGGCAGCAGCGGCAGGCCCTTCGCCGATATCCGAGGCCACGGCCGAGGGACAGCGCCCGCTTTGCAAAAGCCACACGGGCAACAGCGCGTGATCGGTACCGATATCCGCCACACGCGCGCCTTGCCGTATCCGTGCCGCGACTGCCGACAGCCGAACCCCCAACTCTTTCATACCCTAACCTCCGATTTAACTAAACAGATAAGCGGGTTATTGCGTTAACGAAAAGCACCTACCCGACCACTTCCCTCTGACGAGACCATGTCATTAAGTTAATCCATATTGCGCACTGTCCCCTTGCCTCTCCTTGTCAGGAGAGGTGGCACGGCGTAGCCGTGACGGAGAGGTAGTGGACATAGAACCCCTCTCCGCCTCGCATACGCTCGGCACCTCTCCCCGCAAGCGGGGCGAGGCAAGGTGCTTCAGCGCATAATTATGAGAGTACATT
>CAZESL010000149.1:0-3533 GCA_964515215.1 uncultured Eubacteriales bacterium | reverse complement strand
CAAACTTTTATTTCAACATTGGGGAAAGCCATTTGATACAGCATTAAACATCTACGAGCGTGAAATGCTTTACATACGATTAACGCCGTTTTAATTTCTAATCCTTTTTCATCAACAACTTTTCTTGACAAAAAAGCATTATCTCTTGTGTGCCCTGATTTATCCTCACCTATTATTGCATTCAATGGAACACCGTTTTTTATAAACACATCCGTAAAAAATTCACAATCGGTTGAGTAATTACCATTGTATATATCAACTTTAGAACGAACACCGGGCCTTTTATTACGCTTTACACTCACTCCGCCCGATGGAATAAGCCATTTTGCATATCCCTTATGGTACAATTCGGCAGCATATTCCGGTTGTTCAGGATGAGAACCGCCAGGCAGAAAAATAGCATCAACCTTTTCAGGTTCGTCAGAAACAAATATATAATTCGATATGTCTGTAATAATACGATTCATAATATTTCACCTTGAACAAATTATTAACGACAGTTTTTAAGTATGACCAAAAGCATACTTCTACATAAGAAATTATACCATACTTTTCCTTGTTTTACAAGGATACATTGTAGTATGGCATGACGGTTATTCCCGCCATACCTTGTTTCTTTTGATAAAATAAACTATGTAAGGCTGTATTTGTCCCTACTGTAGTACAAGCATAGCAAAGGTGTTCTTCTTTTTCAAGACAACCGTTGCAAATCGCCAAAAAAACACATACATTTTTACTTTTTCTATTGACTTTACATAGTTGGTGTGATACCCTTACCTCGTGCAAATAACCGCACGAAAGTATGCCTCTCCGGCACTAAAGGAGGTCGTTCACTATGAGTGATGTCAGCAAACGTCCGTATATTTTAGAGCCCGTCTTCGATACGGGAGATCTGTGCATCGTGGCGGTCAACGCCGCCGATTACGCACCCGATCCCACCGGTAGCGAAGATGCCGCGCCCGCTATTCAAGCGGCGCTCGACCACTGCCACGAGATCGGCGGCGGCACGGTGTACCTGCCCGAGGGACGGTACGCCCTGCACGGGAACCTGACCATTCCGCCCGCCGTCACCCTGCGCGGCGAATGGGTGCCGAATGCCGCCCCCAACGAGGGACGCGGCACCATTCTGTGCGCGTATTTCGGCAAAAACGATCCCAACGGGCAGGAACAGATCACCATGCACGGCTGCTCGGGTCTTAAGAATCTCTATATTTTCTATCCCGAACAATCGGTGGCGGCACGCATCCCCTACTCCCCCACCTTCCGTCAACGCAACCCGCGCGGTGTCGATAACGTCACGCTGGAAAACGTCACGTTGGTCAACCCGTGGCGCGGCGGCCAGTGCGGTCCCGAAGGGAACGAGCTGCACACCTTGAAAAACGTATATATGACACCCGTGAACCTCGGGTTCTTTATGGATCGCACCACCGATATCGGTCGTTTGATCGACGTGCACATCGGCCCGAAATACTGGGCGGAGTTCACCCTTCCCGGCCAAAAGCCGATGAGCGAGCGCGCGCAGCGGGGATTACGCGGTCATATGCTGAACAACGTGACGGGCGTCTTGATGGCGCGTTCCGACTGGGAATACGTGTATAATCTGTTCATCGACCACTGCCGCATCGGTTTCGCGGTGACGGATTCGCCTTCGGGCGCGGCAAACGCCCAGTTCAGCAGTATGCATCTGCACAACTGTCAGACCGGTCTGTACCTCGGCAATTTGAACGCGGTGGGGCTTGCCATGTCGGATTGCCGCATCACGGCGGATATTCCCGGCCTCCACGCCGCCATTCACGGCGAAACGCGGTTTGCCACGGTGGCGATGTTCAACGGCGTGGATATTGAAGGCCCGTATCCCTTTGACGTGGTGCTGGACGGTCCCGGTTGGCTGTCGTTTACCAACTGTTCGTTCGACGGTTGGACGGATACCGCGATCGTACAGCGTAACGGCGGTATCACCCTGATGCAGTGCACGCTCGGTGAGGGCCGCCACATCACGATGACCGACGAGATCCTTTCGGCACAGATCCTCGGCAACACCTTTAAGGGCGGCGCGAAGATCGAAACCCCCGCGGCGGTCGCGGCGCAGGTACAGTTTGCGGATGAGCCGCTCCATTTGCCCGTTGCCCCGCGCGGCGGTCACAAAGCGAAACCCACCCCCTGCCGTCCCGCCGTGGACAAGCTCTATCCCGCCGCCGATTACGGCGTGACTACCAATCCCGACGTGGACAACACGGCGGCACTGCAAGCGGCACTCGATGCCGCAGGACAGACGGGCGGCACGGTGTATCTCGCGGGCGGATGGTACCGTGTAGACGGCACCCTTCACATCCCCGACGGGGTGGAACTGCGCGGTGTGTTTGAAGTGCCTTCCCACACCTCGGGCGGCGGTGCGGTACTGCGCACTACCCACGGTCACGGCGACGAAGACGCCGCCCCGTTCATCACGATGGGCGAAGGCGCGGGCATCCGCGGTTTCGTGATCCAACACCCGAACCAGAACTTCAACGATCCCGTACCCTATCCGTGGGCGGTGCAAAGCCGCGGCAAGCACGTCTACGCCATCGACGTGGTGTTCGTGAACTCCTGGTTAGGGCTCGACTTCGGCACCTATCCGTCCGACGGGCACTACATCTCCTATCTCGGCGGCGCCCCCATCCGTTGCGGTGTGTTCGTGGGCAACTGCGCCACCGAAGGCTGGGTGGAAAATATCCAATACAACACCCACTACTGGCCGCGCTCCAACTTTGAAAACCGCCCGAAGGGCGAGGAGTGGCGCATCCACTGGCACAAGCAGATCGACCTACTCGACGCCCTGGTGCTCGGCTACTGCGCGAACGAGCACGTGCTCGGCACCTTCGTGTTCGGCTCGAAGGTCGGTATCAAATTTATCCTGCAGGACGGCCGCGGATGCCGCGGCAAGATCATCGGCCACGGCACCGACGGCGCAGAGATCAGCCTGCACTACATCGGCTGTGACGACGTGGATCTTATTAACACCGAACTGGTGGCGATGGAATCCCCGAAAGACCGTATGTACATTTTGTCCGAGCCGAACGCGGCGGGCAGTATGCGCCTTTACAACTCACTGATGTGGGGCCCCACCCATTACGGCTACATTCTGAAGGGTGGCAACCTGCACGTACAGCAGACCAACTTAAACCGCGGCAACCGCACCTACTTCACGGTGGAAGGCGGCAACAACGAACTTGTCGGCAACTACTTCCGTGAGCGCGTGCCACACGTGGTGATGCGCGGCGGCAAACTGGACGTGATCGGTAACTTCTCGTATTACGATACCAATGCGCAAGACATCGAGCGTCCCGCCGACCTCATCGAAGACGTCACCGGCGGCGAGTATACCGTAAAATATAACTGGAATTTGTTCTGAAAAGAAAAACCACCCGCCGTAAGCGTAATGTCGTTAGCGAAGCGAGACTGAGGGGTAGTCCTATATAAGTTTCTTGCTCAACCGCAGAGAATCCCCCAGTCATTTTCTCCTCGCTGATTTAAGTTGGGAGAATGAACGCATA
>CAZESL010000148.1:0-3592 GCA_964515215.1 uncultured Eubacteriales bacterium | reverse complement strand
CTCCAAAAAGAAAGACACGATGAAAATCGTGTCTTTCTTTTTGTGTTTGTGTCCGCAAGGACACAACATCATTTAGCCGACGGCTAACATCATTCCGCTTTTGCGGACACAAAACGATGTGGCTTCGCCAACGAAGTTGCGACCTTGTCACAAACGCCCTTGCGCAATTGCCGGAAGTGTGCTATGATACCACCGAAAGGGGTGGGGAAATGAGTTATGGGTGGGGGAACCATTTGGATGCCGTGTGGAAAACTGCGGCGGAGTGGGAAGAATCGGATTTGCCTCGCAACGAATTTGTGGCAAGAAATTGTAAAGCCTTTCAAAAGACCATGGTCATCGCAGCCGCCCTCTCGACCGTCATTGGCACTGTTTTAATACTGCGGTTGGACGTTGAGGTCGGAAGCCTTTTCTTGGTTTTCGGCGTGGCTCTTCTTCTTTTACTGCCGACGGTATTGAGTTACCGATGTTATGTCGATAAAACGTGTTTGCGAGAGGAATATTATCTGCTTTTCTTTAAAAGGCGGAAGGAGATCCTCTGGGATGACGTTGCCTACAGAAAGATGGCAGTAGGGCGAGGTCGCGCAATCACGCTTTACGACAAAAACAAGAAACGGCTCATTTCATTTGACGAAACGGTGGTCGGATATAATCGCATCGTAAAACTGGCCAAACGCAGTGCCATTAAAGAATTTCATAAATAATACGAAAGCCGTCCCGTCGGGGCGGCCTTAAGCAGAGGAAACGCATCGGGTTTGGATATGCCTCCTCTGCTTTTAAGTTCTTGCACTTCCCGCCAAAGTGTGCTATGATACTTCCGTAACAAAAGGCGGTGCTTTGTATGGAGATCTTTTTCTCATCTCTCAATCAAATGGCGTTTCTCTTTTTGCTGATCGCGGTTGGCTTTCTTCTCGTGAAACTGCGGGTCGTTACGGCGGAAGCGGGGCAGGTGTTGGCAAAACTGGAAAATACGGTGTTCATCCCTGCGTTGGTGATGGGTACCTTTATGGAGAACTTTACGGTGGGCAAACTCGTATCCTCGGGGCGGCTGTTGCTCGTCAGTGCGGCGATCCTTCTGGTGATGCTGCCCGTGGCGATCTTTTTGCCGCGTCTGCTCTCGCGTGACCGTTTTATCCAAAACATTTATACCTACGGGCTGGCGTTCTCCAATTTTGGGTTTATGGGTAACGCCGTGGTCGCGGCGATGTTTCCCGATATTTTTATGGAATACCTCATTTTTGTGATCCCGCTGTGGGTGGCGATCTACCTCTGGGGCGTGCCGAAGTTGCTGATCCCCGCCGAGGAGGGCGGAGCGACGGGGCTTTGGGCAAAACTCAAACCGTTTTGCAATCCGATGTTCGGCGGTATGCTGATCGGTATGGTGCTCGGGCTTGTGGGATTGCCGTTGCCGCAGTGGTTTACGGGTGCCGTGAACGCCGCGGGCGGGTGTATGTCCCCTGTGGCGATGCTGCTCACGGGCATCACCGTAGCATCGGTGGATCTCAAAAAGCTGTTCGGCAACGGCGTGGTGTACCTGCTGTCCGCCGTGCGGTTGGTGCTGGTGCCGCTGGCGGCGCTCGGTATCTTCAGCCTTCTGCCGCTTACCCGCACCGAGTTCATCTGCGGCATCTGCTCGCTCGCTATGCCGCTCGGGCTGAACACCATCGTGGTGCCCAGTGCCTACGGCAAGGATCCGTCCACGGCGGCGGGTATGACCATCGTGTCTCACCTGCTTTCCTGCGGTACCATCCCGCTGATATTCTGGCTGATGATGCAAACTATATAATGTATTATATTATATGAGGAGAGCGCTATGGAAGGTTGGCGTATACGTGACGGCGTTTTGCCGCTCACGCACCCGCTCGTGATGGGCATATTGAACGTTACCCCCGACAGCTTTTCGGACGGTGGCCGATACGATACACCGGAAACCGCGGCGGCGCGCGCCGCCGAAATGGTGGCGGAAGGGGCCAATATATTGGATATCGGTGCCCAATCCACCCGTCCGGGCGCGACGTACCTCTCGGCGGCGGAGGAGTGGGCGCGTCTGGCACCGTGTCTTAAAGCGGTGAGAGCGGCGGTGGACGTTCCGCTGTCGGTGGATACCTTTCACCCCGAGGTGGCGGTGCAGGCGCTGACGATGGGTGCGCACATTATCAACGACGTGTCGGGAAGTGAACAAAACGGTATGCTTGCCGTGGCGGCACGGTACGGCGCGGGCATCGTGTGTATGCGCACGGGTGACGTGAACGGGCGCACCGCTTCGCCCGCACAAACGGTAGAGGATATGCACGGCTATATCCGTCGTATTCTCGCGGCAGCGACAGCGGCGGGCGTGTCGCGTGGGTCGATCTGTCTGGACGTCGGCATCGGCTTTGGCAGCTCCACCGCAGGCGACCTGGCACTGATCGCCCGCCTGCAGGAGTTTACCGCGTACGGTCTTCCGTTGTTGGTCGGCGCATCCCGCAAGCGGGTGGTGCGCGAGACGTGCGGGGAAGATCTGCTGATCGGCAGTGTGGCGCTGCACACGGCGGCGATGGTAAACGGAGCCACGGTCGTGCGGGTACACGACGTGGCGGAAACGGTTGCGGCGGCACGGGCGGTCGCGGCATTACGAAAGGAAAGGAATATATAGTATGGATAAAATCATTATAAGAGGACTTCACGTGTACGCCTATCACGGTGTGAAAGAGGCAGAAAAAGAAAAAGGACAGCCGTTTGAACTGGACGTGACGTTGGGGCTGGATCTGTCCGCCGCGGGTGCTACGGACGATCTCACCCGTACCGTTAACTATTCTACCGTCTCCAAACGCATTATGGCGGTGATGTTGGCGGAAAAGAACGATCTGATCGAACGCGCCGCCACTCGTGTGGCGGAAACGGTGCTTGCGGAATTCCCCGTCGAGGAAGTTACCGTACTTTTGAAGAAACCGCGCGCCCCCGTGCCGGCCGATTTCGACTATATGGCGGTGGAGATCACCCGCCGTCGGGAGGGCTTGGTATGAGAGCGGTACTGGGACTTGGTGCCAACATGGGGGAACCGCTCGTTGCCCTGCGCGCGGCGGTGGAAGCACTCGGTCGTCTGCCGCACACGGCGGTTACGGCGGTGTCATCGGTGTATCAGACCGCCCCCGTCGGCTATACCGACCAGCCTGATTTCTACAATATCGTGCTGACGGTGGAGACGGCACTCACCCCGCACGCCCTGCTCGGTGGTTGCCTCGGCATCGAAGCGGCACTCGGGCGGGTGCGCACCTTCCGCAACGCGCCCCGCGTGGTGGATATCGACCTGCTCCTGTACGAGGGATATACGGAGGGGACGGAGGAGTTGACCGTTCCGCACCCGCGGATGCGGGAGCGTGCCTTCGTGCTGATACCGCTTGCCGAGTTGTTCCCCGACGGGGATGTGCTCGGCGTGCCGTTCGACAAAGTTTCTTCGCCCGATGTGCGTCGTATCGGTGAATTATAATAGGAAAAACAACGCTTTGTGCAGGTCGCAAAGCGTTTGCTTGTGTCCTAAAACGGTAGAGAATTACAAGATATTGTGGCTGAAAAAATTTTTTAAAGAGACGTAGAAAAATTTGAAAAAAGGGGG
>CAZESL010000147.1:0-3633 GCA_964515215.1 uncultured Eubacteriales bacterium | reverse complement strand
AACGCGCGTCGGTGGAGTCGACCTTGCCGCTGCCGTCCACGTCACCGAGCGTGCCCGTCGTCGGGATCACCTCGCCGCCCTCAATATACTTTTCACATACGGTGCACCACACGCCCGCGGTGCGTCCCTCTTCGGTGGCGGTAGCGGGGATGGTGTTGCGCTGTTCGGTCTTGTGGGCGGGCAACGTCTCGCCGCCTTCCACAAACCATTCACATGCGGTGCACCACACGCCGTCTTCGTGGCCGTCGGTCGTGCAGGTGGGTTCCACCTTGTCACGCGGCTCGGTGGTCGCGTGGTCACACTCTTTCGTTGTCAGCGACAGCGACAGCATGTGGGTGTTGGACGGATGATACGTCCCGTCGTGATACGGCGAGTAGTACTGGATCTCGCATTTCGTACCGTCCGCGCTGAAGCGCAACAGACCGAGCATACCCAACGCCTGCCCCGCAAAATAGGAGACGTCCAGATCTTGCGCGTTGATCATCACCTGCGGCACGGTGTTGCCCGCTTCGTTCTCATCCCAACGGGTGAGCACGTGACCGTCGGTCGTGCCGTCGTGACCGCACAAAAGCATTTTGACATTGTCGTTTTTGTCGATAATATGCGTCCAGATCGGCTGTTCCGAGCCGCCCGGCCACGCCACGGGGCCCGTGGGCATCAGTTCACCGATGTAACCGCCCATTTCGGCATCCGATTTGGTGTACGGCATCCAGTGGGTGGAATAGCGACCGTTATCCGCACCGATGTAGCCGTGGGTGGTCAGGATGACGTTATCGTCGGGATATTGTGCCAAGATCTCGTTCGCCCAGTTGATAACGCTCACACGGGGATGATACTCGATCTGCAGGATCATCCAACGCACGCCGTTCACGGTGAAGCGATAGTAGGAGTTCTCCATACCCTGATACTTGCCGTTTTCATCTGCCGTCACACCGTAAATGTTGTAATCGTCCGCAAACGAACCGACGTAGGTATCCTTCGCCGCGGTGGACTGCACGTAGTTCTTGCCGAAGAAGGTGTTATACCGTGTCGTATCACGCTCGGTATAATCGGGGTTATCGGTGGGGGTACAACTGCCGGGATAGTCGTGGTTACCCGTCATATTGCTCCACGACACCTTATCGGTGAACAGATCCCAGCCCGCTTTGATGCGTTGCCACTGTCCGGGATCGTCGGTCCAGGTGGTGTCACCCGCACCGATCACGTGTACGATGTTTTCTTCGTCCACGTTATCCGCGATCCACTGTGCCGCCGCCATCCACTCGTCGGTAAAGGTACCGGTGCAGAGTTCCTGCGTGTCGGGGATAAACACCATCGTGTAATAATCCTCACCGATCACGTCGGTCGGGATATCATACTCCACCCAATCGTCCGCACGGGAACCGCCAAACATCGCATCGTTTTGATACGCCGAGCCGTCCTTTTGCACGTCCAACACATACTCGGTCGTGCCGATCAAGTACCAGTTGCCGAGCAATCCCTGTGCATCGGCGCCGATACCGTTTTGCCCGTTACCCGTCTTATCCACGCGGTTGTCGCGAATTTCCTGCTCGGTGCGCACGTCACTCCACACGCGCACATCCGCAATACCGCCTTTGAACACCGCGCCTTCCGCATCCCACGCAATGGTGTGTGCCGCCGTGGGCACGATATCGGGCGTACCTGCGGCATCAAACGCGCCTTTCTGCACGCCGTCCAAATAGACGTAAAATTTCTTGTCGGTCATATTTCGCACCACCGCGATATCCACCCATTCGCCCGTGCGTACGTCACACGGGACGGTAAAGGTCGCGGTACCCCATTGGAAGGTCAGGGCACCCGCCGCCGTCATCGAAAGGGCGATGGGCTGTGCATCTTCACTGCCAAGGTTGGAAAAAATGGGATACCGTGCCGCCGACAGCGCGACAGCGGGATCCACCCGCACACTCACTTCAATGGTGTTCGGCGTTGCAGCGAGCGGTGCCGACAGTTGCAAATACGTGTCATCCGCGCCGAATTCGATACCGCCTTCGGTGGTATCCACCACCGCTACTTCGTGGATGGTCGCGGTGCCGTTGCTTGCGAGCGTACCCGAAGACATGCTGAACCAGTCCAGCGTTTTGGTAATATCCAATTTGGTGCCCGTTGCTTGCGAAAAACGGAAGACCATTTCATTCTCGCCCGCTTGCCAGCCGCGTTCCGCTGTTTTCCACTGGATCTGCACACCGCCCGCGCCCATGGTGTTACCGAGTTCCACCTTGCCGTCCGCCTCCAATGCGGCGGCGACGGATTCACTGAGCGTCACCCGCATGTACAGCGCTAACGCATCGTACGCCAACCCCTCGGGCAACACTGTGCCGCAGCCGGAGTATTTGACGGAAAGCGCCGAATCCGCTTTGGGAGAAAGAGTGACCTCATCCCCGAATTCCGCAGGCGGGAACACTTTGTACGACAAGGTGTATTTGGACGCCGCTACACTCACGACACCCGCTACACTGCCGCAACCGAGCAACAGCGCCACCACACACGAGAGCGCCAGCAGCGCACGAAACATGCTTTTCATCGTTTGTACCTCGCTTTGCTTAATGTATAACCAGTATAACATACTGCTAACCAAAAAGCAAGTAGGGAACGGCCCCCACGACGTTCCGTTTTGGGGCCATGACCGTCCCTTTATACGACCGCCCGCGCAATACGGTTCACACGGTAGGGTGAGCATTCAAACCCGAACCCGCAACGTAAAAACTGCCGCGGCGGGAAACCCGCCGCGGCAGCCTTTTGCCTAAAGGATATTTCGATTATACTCAGAAAGTATAGGTGATGGTGCTCACATTGCAATACTCAGCCTCGTTGTCGGGGTTGGTCAAACGGAGCATGACCGTGAAGGTCGCGCCTTCGAGCGCGGGATCCACATGTGCCACACCACAGAGGAATTCGCCGACATTTTCGACGACCATCTGATAGGTCCACGGATTCTGAGTCACGCTGCCCAGCAGCGGAACTTCCACATTTGCTTCGACCGCTTCCGGGTTGTTGAAACCGATCCAACCAAACTCGCCGTAGCAACCGCCGAGAACGACCGCGTTCGCCGCTACGTCACGATCCATCATCACGTAGTAATCGCAGATCCAATCCTTGTACGGGCTGGTCGCGACCGTGGTAGCATCGTCCAAAGCCTTGAAGCTGTAGACCGCTTCCAACTGCTGAGTCGAATCGTTCGGCGTGTAGCCTTCGTAGTTTTCCCACGGAATCGTCGTGTTGACGTATTCGGGGACTTCCGACACAACCGCGTCAGGGATCTTATTCTCCATCATCACACCGTTCGCATCGAACGAATAACGACCCTTGGTCACGTAACCGTTGGTGTTGGAAACGAAGAAGTTCGGGTTGTTCGCAACGACCTTACCCTGCGCCTGCACGTAGTACAGGTTTCCGTCCGCCGCCTTCACCAAGCCGAGGTAGCTTTCGGTAAGACCGCTTTCGCTGTAGTAACGACCGTCCACGACCGTGTTCGTGACCATCTTGCCTTCAGCGTCGAAGCAGTAGATACCCTTCGCCTTCAGATCGTTGGTCTTCACGATGGAGTAACGACCCACTATGGCTTCACCCTTGTTCAACACGTAGTAGTAGTCGCCGTCCAATTCGACGAGACCC
>CAZESL010000146.1:0-3724 GCA_964515215.1 uncultured Eubacteriales bacterium | reverse complement strand
AGTGTTTTCAAGGGTTTTTCGCACCGTGTTCTTCTTATGAGTTCGCAGCAGAACAGAAAGCGCGTACCACCTACGATAACCTGTTGCGGTTGATCGATGACCCCGATGTGCGCGACCCGCTGAAGTTTCTGCGTCAACGCGAGTTGGTACACTATCAGCGCTTCGGCGAAGCACTCGGCATTGCCGCCGACCGCCTGAACGCGAAAAACTTCTATGCCTGCAACCCGAGTTTTGACAAGGGGTGCGGGAAGTAAATTTGTACCGTAGGGGACGGCGCCTCGACGTCCCGAATAAGTTGCGGAAAGTGACTATTAACCAAACAACAGCCGATGAGCGTTTGCTCATCGGCTGTTGTTTGACTGCTGTACAGACAAAGCGAACGCGATCATATCGTGTCGACTTTTCCGTTTTGTTGATCGCGGTACGTTTGCCGATACCGCAAGGGCGGCAGCCCGTACCGTTGTGAAAAGCATTTGGAAAAATAAAATTGATCGCAAAAGCCCAACTGGTCGCTGATCTCCTTGACAGAACAGGTGGTGTGGAACAGCAGGTGTTCCGCTTTGATGAATAACTGTGCATGGATGTATTCCTTCGGAGTGACACCCAAATTAGCTTTAAAATCGCGTTGTAATTTACTGCGGGATACGTGAAACCGCGTGGCGATGGTGTCGGTGGTCAACTGTGCGGAGAGGTTGTCGGCAATATACCCGAGCACTTCTTGCATGGGGGCGGCTAACTTGCGGCCGCCTTGCTCATCCGTCACGATCTTCTCCAATGCAGGGAGAAGCAACTGCCACAGTAACGGCTTCAATTCGATGGGGGCGGTGGGAGAGTTGCTTGTCAAACATGCTTTGACGGCGGCAACGGTTGCCGCCTCGATCGGAAATGCCAAAAACTCGTGACATTTTTGAAACAGATCGTGCTGTTCCCGCAGCACCTGCAGATGCAGGAAGATCTGCTGCATCTTATGCGGACAGGAGAAGGAAAAGCGCAGACCGGAGGGAATGATGTACACGAAGCCTTCTTGCAGCGTGTAGGTCTTTCCGTTCGCGTGTACGCATCCTTCACCCGATTCGACGAAATACATTCGTGTGAACGAGTGGCGAATCGTGTCGCTTTTCCAGTTTTTGTCCAAATCGGCATAGCCGCCCGAAATGACCGAAACGTTGATGCGATCAAACAGTAACAGGTATTCCTGAGAAAGAAGATGGATCTGCACGGCACTCTCTCCTTTACGTTTTTGTTCAAGTATACATAAATGGATCGGTTTCGTCAATACCTTTGACTGATAAACACATAAACCTGCGCGAAAACACCATAGACCGTCAGTAGAGTGAACGGTATAATTAAAATACAGACAACTATGGGGGAGTGGCTATGCGGTTTCGTCAAGTACATTTGGATTTTCATACCGGCGAGAAGATCGGCGGTATCGGTTCTCGTTTTGATAAAAAACAGTTTCAAGACGCACTGAAGGCAGGACACGTGGATTCCATCACCGTGTTTGCCAAATGTCATCACGGCTGGTCGTATTTCCCGTCGCAGGTGGGGCCTGCCCATCCCGCGCTGACCTGCAATCTGCTTTGCGAGCAGATCGCGGCGGCACACGAGATCGGGGTGAAGACACCCGTGTACCTTTCGGCGGGTTTGGATGAACAGATGGTGTACAAGCACCCCGAATGGTGTGCGCAAGGCAAAGGGTTTGGCAACGCGCAATACGATTGGGTGGGATATCGCCGTTTTTGCTTCAATACACCGTATATGGATTACCTTATGGAGCAGGTGCGCGAAGTGGTGGAGACCTGCGACGCGGACGGTCTCTTTTTGGATATCGTCGGTGTGAATCCCTGCCGCTGTTTTTCGTGCACAAAGGAAATGTTCCGCCGCGGTATGGATCCCGAAAACGATGCCGACGTGATGCGGCTGGCAGAAGAAGTATACGCGCGGTATCTGCACCGCGTGCGGGAGACGGTGGACAGCGTGCGACCCGGCCTGCCCGTGTTCCAAAACTGCGGGCACTTGCGTGCGGGACGGTTGGATCTTTTGTACGGACAAGAGCATTTGGAACTGGAAAGTTTGCCGACGGGCGGTTGGGGGTACGACCATTTTCCGTTTACGGCGGCGTACGCGCAAACGCTCGGTATGCCGTTCCTCGGCATGACGGGTAAATTCCACACCAACTGGGGCGAGTTCGGCGGGTATAAGCACCCGAATGCTCTGCGGTATGAAACGGCACTCAGCGTGGCGTTTGGTGCGGGCTGTTCGGTGGGCGATCAGCTCGCACCCGACGGCGAGATGGATGGACGCACCTACGATATCATCGGTGCGGCGTACAAGGAGATCGAAGAAAAAGAGCCGTGGCTCGTCGACTCCGAAGCGGTGGCGGACGTGGCGGTGCTGTCCACCGAAGGGTACTACAACCGCTTGGGGCAGAATGCCGCGGGCGCGATCTCGCTTACCGGGTCGGATACCGGCGCGGGCCGCATTTTGCTTGAGGGAAAATATCTGTTCCAAGTGGTGGACTGTGACAGCGACCTTGCGCCGTATAAGGTGCTCGTTTTGCCCGATCACATTCGCGTGGGCGGGGAGTTGGAAGTGAAACTGCGCGCCTTCGTGCAGGGCGGCGGCAAACTGCTTGCTACGGGTAAGTCGGCACTGCATACCGATCGTGATGAATTTGCATTTGATCTCGGTGCCCGTTTTGAGGCGGCGGGCGAGTTTACTCCCTCGTACATCCGTCCCGCGTTTGACAATCCCTACGATACCGATTTTATCATGTATCAGCCACAGTATAAGGTGAGTGCGACAGGTGCCGAGCATGCGGCGGCGATCGCCCCGTATTTCAATCGTACGCGTGAACATTTTTGCTCGCATCAGCACGCCCCGAGCAGTAAGCAGTATTACGGTGCGGGCATCACCGAAGGGGCGGACGGTATCTATATCGCGTGGAATATTTTTGAAGATTATGCCACCAAGGGTGAGCTGATCGCGAAACAAGCGGTCTGCTTTGCGCTTGACCGCTTGCTTCGCGATCGGAAAACCGTCACCACCACCCTCGGCAGCGCGGGGGTCACCACTCTGCGCCGTCAGCGCGAGCGGGCGGTGTTACACCTGTTGTATGCCACGCCGATCAAGCGCGGCGAAAATATTGAAGTGATCGAAGATCTGGTGGAATTGCACGACGTGGCGTGTGCCGTGAAGACGGAAAAAGCACCCGCGCGCGTGTACCTTGCACCGCAGATGAAGGAAATTCCCTTTGACTATGAGGCAGGGCGCGTCTGCTTCACCGTACCGCAGATGACGTGTCACCAAATGGTGGTATTGGAGGATACGTAACGCCGCCTGCCCCGCAACGCGAATCCTTTGGAATATGACTCCCCGTACGCCGTAAGTGAGGTGGGATTAGGAACTTGGCAACCGGATTGCGGGCTTTGCTGCATACCCCTTGCCTCTCCTTTTAAGGAGAGGTGGCTTTTTTGTGGCTTATGCCACGAAAAAGGCGGAGAGGTTGCCTGAACGGAATCTTCCCCCCCCTCTCAGTCAGCCTGTGGCTGACAGCTCTCCCCAAAGGGGCGAGCCAAGGGGGCGGTATTGTATGGAGTGCGGAGAATATTCACAAAAAGCGCAGAGAGAATGTACTGCTCAAGGTTCATTCCCTCTGTTTTTATCTTAGGGTGAGCATTCAAACCCGAACCCGCCGCAAAGCGGGATATTTCGGTGCTTT
>CAZESL010000145.1:0-3728 GCA_964515215.1 uncultured Eubacteriales bacterium | reverse complement strand
CACAGCCACTTTCCAAGTGGCATAAATATTCACAAAACACAAGGAGAGAATGCGCCCACAATACATTCTCTCCATTTTTATCCCTAACTCCGCCCGCCGTAAGTAGGACTTTTTTCACGGCGAACGCCGTGCCTGCCTTACAAATCAGCGGCAAACATAAATTTTTCTTGACTAAATGGGGGAGATATGGTACAATCGCTTTAATTAATTGCTACGGCAAAGCGCTGAATTATTTAGGGGTGTAAGTTATGACAGATCAAATGCAACATTTGTTGGCAATGGCGATCTATATGCTCGCGGTCGTCGGTATCGGCGTCTTTTTTGCCAAGCGGGCAAATAAGAACGCCGAATCGTACTTTTTGGGCGGTCGCTCTCTCGGCCCGTGGGTGGCGGCGTTCAGCGCCGAAGCCTCGGATATGTCGGGCTGGCTGCTGATGGGATTGCCGGGTCTCGCGTACTGGACGGGTCTCGCGGATGCGGGCTGGACGGCGATCGGTTTGTTCGTCGGCACGTATTTCAACTGGTTGGTCGTGTCCCGCCGTTTGCGCCGTTACAGCGAGCGGGT
This sequence comes from uncultured Eubacteriales bacterium, assembly GCA_964515215.1. Classification (GTDB taxonomy): domain Bacteria; phylum Bacillota; class Clostridia; order Oscillospirales; family Acutalibacteraceae; genus SIG588. The sequence goes on along the minus strand of CAZESL010000145.1, from coordinate 3,163 downwards.
GGAGGCGATCACCATTCCCGGCTTCTTTTCTAAGCGTTTCCATGAAAAGAGCAAGATCATTTTGATCATTTCCTCGCTCTTTATCATCATCTTCTTTACGGTGTATGCGGGCCAGTGTCTGTCGGCGTGCGGCAAACTGTTCATGAATTTGTTCGGTCTGGAATATCACACGATGATGATCATTGCGGCAGTGTTCGTGTTGCTCTATACCTTCCTCGGCGGTTTCTTGGCGGAGAGCGCGTCCGACTTTATGCAGGCGATCGTGATGGTGTCGGCGCTGGTGGCGCTGTTGACACTCGGCGTTGCCAACGCGGGCGGTATCGGTGCCGTGATCGATAATGCGAAGAGTTTCGACGGGTTCCTCTCGCTGTTTGCGACGTCGACCCCTTCCGAAACCGAAGTGAATGTGTTCGGTGCGGGCAAACCGTACGGATTCCTTTCCATCTGCTCCTGCCTTGCGTGGGGTCTCGGTTACTTCGGTATGCCGCAGGTATTGCTCCGTTTTATGGGTATCCGTTCGGAAAAGGAACTCACCCGTTCCCGCCGTGTGGCGACGGTGTGGCTGTTTATCGCCATGGGTGCGGCGCTGATGATCGGTATTGTCGGCCGCAGCGTGCCGAACATCCATTACCTCTCCAACGCGGAAGCGGAAAACATCTTCATCGATACCGCGACCACCTTCCTGCCGCCGATCCTGGCAGGCTTTGCGTGCGCCGGTATTCTGGCGGCTTCCATCAGTTCGTCTGACTCGTATCTGCTCATTTCCACTTCGGCTTTGGCGGAAAATATCTATCACGGTATCGTTAAAAAGGATGCGACCGACAAGCAGATCATGTGGGTATCCCGTATCGCTATGGCGGCGATCACTCTGATCTCTATGATCATCGCGTGGGATGCCGACAGCACCATCTTCGGTATCACCTCGTTCGCGTGGGCAGGATTCGGCGCCACCTTCGGCCCGCTGATGCTGTTCTCGCTGTTCTGGAAACGCACGACGTATGCGGGTGCGATCGCCGGCATGGTCAGCGGCGGTGCCATGGTGTTCTTCTGGAAATTGGTCATCAATCCGCTCGGCGGTGTATGGAGCGTATATTGCTTGCTCCCCGCGTTCATTGTGTCCGCTGTGGTGATCGTGGTCGTATCGCTGCTCACTCCCGCACCGTCGGCAGAAATTACCGAGGATTTCGAAGCGGTCAAAAAAGGATAATACGACTAAAAAAGGGGCCGTCGCGTTAAAGGCATTTTGCACAAAAGAGGATACTAAGCTTTGCCTCCCCTGTGTAAGGGGAGGTGGCTTTTGCTGTTAGCAAAAGCCGGAGAGGTTGTTGAGAGAGCGCTTTACTCTTCAAATCCCCTCAGTCGGCTTCGCCGACAGCTTTCCTTGAAGATGCAAGGGGAGCCATTGTTCTCTTCTGTTTGCGCAATTCCGCCTTAACGCGACAGCCTCTTTTATTTTTTACTGGACGGATAGACCAAACCGTGCTATAATATCACTGCTCACCCTACTGTAAAGGATGGAACGATATGGACTGGTTATGGGAACTTTTAAAAAATCCGCTGTTGATCACGGCGGTCTCTTCGTGGGCGATCGCACAAGTAGTAAAAACGGTCATTCACGCGATCATTTATAAGAAATGGGATATGGCCCGTCTGTTCGGTGACGGCGGTATGCCCAGCGGGCACTCCGCCACCGTCACGTCGCTGGCGATGATCAGCGGGTTGATCTACGGTTTCGGTTCGTTTCAATTTGCGGTGACGGCCGTGCTGGCGATCATCGTATGTCACGACGCGACAGGTGTGCGGCAGGAGACGGGGAAACAAGCGGTCATCATTAACGAATTGGTGCGTGCGTTTGAGGCACTTACTACGGAAGATCTGCCCGAAACAAAGCTCAAGGAATTTGTCGGTCACACGCCCATACAGGTGATCGCCGGTACGCTGGTGGGCGTACTCAATGCGGTTGCCATGCGTTTTTTGTTGGTATAGCACAAAGCAAAGTTACCCTATCTGTGCAATGTTTCCGGTTTTTGCTTTTGTGATATTCCGCTAAAAATTTTGCAACACAGCAAGAAAAGCCTATTGACATTTTCCGTTCCATGCGGTATCATATTGGTGTTAGAACGGGGGATAGTGTGTCCCCGCAGTCAACAAAATATTTTTAGGAGAGTGTAAACAATGAAAAAGGTATCCAAGTTCCTTGCGGTGCTTCTCTCTGTTTGCCTGCTGTTCTCGTTGACGGCAATTTCGGCAAGCGCGGTCGCCGTTGCTATCCCCAACGACAACTACGACCGTCCGACCGAAACGGCGAATAAGGTTAGCACCCGCCCCAACATCGACGGTAAACTCGATGATGCGACCTGGAAACAGGCAACTAAGTTCGAATTTACGCAGAAATCGCTTGCCGCAGGTGACGGCCTTTTGTGGTCGTATCCCGAAGGTGACGGTTACACCGAACTGCCCGAAGACGGTGATGGCTATGCGTACATCGGTTGGGATGCTGAGTACATTTACTTTGCTTTGGAGATCGCTGACTACGAGCATGTGAACGGCCGTGTTCAGGGTTACGACTTGTGGCGTGAAGACTGCTTGCAGATCCAGATCGGTCACGACACCAAGGGTATGTTTGACGACTCCGCGCGTTTCGAGCTCGGTTTCGCGTACAACAACAAGCAGGATCGTCAGCTCGGCTACCGTTGGGAAACCTCCGAGACCGGTGAATTTCTGCGTGCCGGTTCCACTTCCGACATGAGCAAGAGCGCCGGTGCGGACTACTACTACTATGTGGGCCGCGACGACGACGAAGGCACGACCACCTATGAGATCGCGCTGAAGCACTCCTGGCTCGGCGGTGACGGCTTGGTCGAGAAGGATAAGTTTATGCTCGGTTTCTCACTGCACCTGCATGAGGATGCACTGCCCCCTGCATGCTTGGCAGATCCGGATGCTTACAACGGCTACTTCATGGAGTGGGCGCAGGGTCTGGTTACCGGTAAGACATTGAGCGAAGCGGGCATCATCACCTGCGGCGCGGGTTCTACCAGTGACACCGGTAAAACCACGACCACGACCACCATGACCACCAAGGTGCCTACCACGACCACCACCACGACCAAGGCGCCGGATAACAACAATAACAACAATACTACGACCACCACTACGACTA
>CAZESL010000144.1:0-3744 GCA_964515215.1 uncultured Eubacteriales bacterium | reverse complement strand
ACCGAAGTGTACTCCAACACCGGCGGTCAGGCTTCCAAGGCTTCTCAGATCGGTCAGGTTGCACAGTTTGCCGCTGCCGGTAAGGCGATCGCGAAGAAGAGCCTCGCGGAGATCGCGATGTCCTACGGCTACGTCTACGTGGCGCAGATCGCGATGGGTGCGGACATGAACCAGACCATCAAGGCGATTGCCGAAGCGGAAGCCTATCCGGGCCCCTCGCTCATCATCGGCTACGCTCCTTGCGAGATGCACGCCATCAAGGGCGGCATGGCGAACTGCCAGGCCGAAATGAAGAAGGCTGTGGATTGCGGTTACTGGCATATGTTCCGCTTCAACCCCGCGAACAAGGCGGAAGGCAAGAACCCCTTCACCATGGACAGCAAGGCTCCCACCGCGAGCTACCGCGACTTCATCATGAACGAAGCGCGTTACTCTGGTCTGACCCGCAAGTTCCCCGAGCGTGCGGAAGAGCTGTTCTCGAAGGCGGAGGCGACCTCCATCGCCCGTTACGAGCACCTGGTGCGCCTGGGCGACCTGTACAGCCAGAACGTGTAATCGTTCACCCTCAAAACAACGGCACCGCCGTCAAGCATTCGCTTGACGGCGGTGTTTTTTGTAAAAATGCATTATGCAACGTTTGGAAATCGAGCGGTAGGGGCGGCAATTTGCCGCCCGTTTTTGCAATCGAGCACAGACCCACAGCGGCACGGTAGAGGCGTGCATCGCACGTCCGTTTCGCGACCGAGCGCAAACCGGCGGTGTGCGTTGTAGGGACAGGCGTCCTCGACTGTCCGTTCCACGACCGATTACGTTTCCGCGGGCGGCATCCTTGCCGCCCCTACTGACTGTGCGTGTGGTATCCCCGCGGTGCGTCGCATCCTACAATATCGTTCCGATGCGGCGTTGCCGCTTAGTAGTTGAAGAAGTCTTGGATCTGCATCTCGATAGCATCCTCCACCGTGTCGATGTAGGAGGAGAAGTTAGGACCGGAGTTGCCGAACACCGTGCCGAACAGACGGGAACGCGGAGCCCGGAACGCCGCACTGCAGTTCGCCATGATCAACGCCAGGTCGTGCTGACCGTGCCCTGCTACGTATTCCGATACGATACGTGCCGATTCGGGATCGCGCCAGTAGGTGTCCGTATAATCCGGCCAATAGATATCCTCGAGGATCATACCATGACGTCCCAACGCCTCTAAAATGATCGAGACCTCATACAGATCCTCATTGGTACAGGTCACGCCGAATACAGAAGCGTTGTGGTCCACACCCGAAAGATACTCTTCTTGTGCTTCATCAAACTTCGGCATCGGAAGCACAAACCAGTCGTCTTCCATATCCTGCAGGCCGTCCTTACCAACGGTGTAGCAGTAGAACAGGGCGCCGCCGCCGACAAACTGCTGCACGTGCTCCACTTCGCCCAGACCGAGGAAGCCGTACACGTTATCCTTCTGGATCATGTTGCACATCTTTTCCACGATCTCATAGGTGCGGGTGGTGTTACAAGCAAGAACCACCTTACCGTCTTCTTCGTCCGCTTTGAAGAAGTGACCGCCCATCGCCTGGAACCACGCATCACAGAAGTCGCCGTTCGCTGCGATCACGCCGTACACGTCTTCCGAAGAATCCAGTTTACCGCTGCCGTCGTTATCCTTTGCTGCCGCGATCGCGTATTCACGGAACTTATCGTACGTCCACTTGCCGCTGTCTACCAACTCATACGGATCTTCAAAACCGTGCTGGTCCCAGATCGCGCGGTTGACGTAGCACAACCACGTTGCACGGGTATCGGAGATGAAAGGGCTGGATGCGGCATAGGTTTTGCCCCCGATTGTTGTGGCTTTGCGCACGTTCTGGTTCCACCACTCGTTACTCCAGTTGACATTCAGTTTGTTCAAGTCCGCCATCAAGTTTGCACTGATGAAATTGCCGTACGCGTGCTCAGGGGTGATGATGATGTCTGCACTCTTACCGCCGGCCGCGATTTCGGGCTGCACAACATTAAAGATATCCTGCCAACCTACCGCCGTTGCAGTGATATCGCAGTTGTAGAGGTATTCCACTTCATCCACCAACTGGATCCACGCATCGGCATACGGTGTACCGGAAGCTTCCTGATTCCAGTTATCCGCACCGCCGGTGCAAAGGACGGTGAATTCATATCCATCGAGATCTGTAGGCACTTCGCCGGGCAAGGGATCGATCGTGTCTGTTGCACCTTCGCCCGGAAAACGATCGATCTTCTCTACGGCGTATTGCAGTATCATTCGTGCATCGGTGGAATCCACCTCGCCGCTGCCGTCTACGTCGGCAAGTTTCACAACGAGAGCGTTTGCACCGATCTTTTTTACCACGTACTGCAACACCAAGCGGGCATCGGTGGAATCTACTTCCTCACTGCCGTCCACATCGCCCAGCAGAGTCATACCCGTCGATGCCGTTGCTGCATGGGTGACAGATATCCCTGTTAACAGCAGGACAAATACTAACAGTAGTGCGATAAGTTTTGTCTTCATTTCAACAACCTCCAATAAATTTAACTGTATAAGCATAAAATAGCCTACACGGTTTATTTTACTATAACACAAATGCCTATATAATTCAAGTGTAATTTTACTGAATAGGCGGTATTGTTATGGATTATTATGCGATCGGGCAGAGAATACGTGCGGCACGGCGGGCGCACGGGTTGTCGCAAGAGCAGTTGGCGGAATGCGTGAACATCTCCACCACGCATATGAGCCACATCGAAACGGGAAACACCAAACTCAGCCTGCCGGTGTTGGTGGATATCGCCGCCGCGTTGTCGGTGCGGACGGATGATCTGCTGAGTGATGACAAAGATTACGGCGAAAGCCGTGCACTGGAGGAAATTGCGGCGGCGATACAGGGGTGTACACCGCGTGAAGCACGCATCGTGTCCGACGTAGTGAAGGCTACGGTGAAGTCTATGAAAGTGAATAGGGAATGAGAATCGCCGCCGTCAAGCGTTTGCTTGACGGCGGTGTTTTTTGTAAAAATGCGTTATGTAACGTTTGGAATCGTGCGGTAGGGGCGGCAATTTGCCGCCCGTTTTCGCGACCGAGCACAATTCCACAGCGGCACGGTAGGGGCGTGCATCGCACGTCCGTTTCCCGACCGAGCGCAAACCGGCGGTGTGCGTTGTAGGGACAGGCGTCCTCTGTCCGTTCCACGACCGATCGCGTTTCCGCGGGCGGCAGATCGCTCTGTGCGTGTGGTACCCTCGCGGTGCGTCGCAAAGCGCCGCACCCTACGTTCACGTTCCAATGCGGTGCAAAATTCGAATGGTGCGGTGCGGACGCGCAATGCGCGGCGGGCATTGCCTCCCTTGCCTTAAAGGGAGGGGGACCGCCGTCAGGCGGTGGAGGGATTCCTTTGCACCCACCCACGGCAGCGCCCGCGGGTGTATGTGCAGATTTCGCGGACGGGTCGGGAGACCCGTTCCTACAACGCCCGCCGTGGGCGTGCGGTCGGTCGTGGAGAATGTCCGTTTGCGGTGCCCGAAACAGTATTGCTTCGCTATCGCTCGCACTGTTTCGACCGCGGCACTCGCTTATTGTTCGCTGTATCCGCCACCGGCGGCGCTCACAAACGCGACCCCAGTCATTTTCTCCTCGCTGATTTAAGTTGGGAGAATGAACGCATAGACAATCCCTCAGGCGGCTGCGCCGCCAGCCTTCGGCCCGGGTCGCAATCATAGATTGCGACCGCCTTTGGCTAA
>CAZESL010000143.1:0-3859 GCA_964515215.1 uncultured Eubacteriales bacterium | reverse complement strand
CGGGCATCCGTCTCGCTCACAAGGTCGTTGCCTTCGCGTTCGGCAATCTCATAACCGTTACGGTAGCCGAACGCGCGGTAGATGGCACCAAGTTCGCCGTCGGTAAAGGTCGTTTCGGTCAGCGGGTTGCCGTAAGCATCGTGTGCTTCTTCAAACTCGGGGGCGGTGTCTTCGGTATCGCCCTCGTTCTCCGTCACGTCATCCTCTTCATCGGTTGCAAAATCTTCGGCATCGAGACCGGTCTCGAGCATATTACGCACCAACTTTAAGCCATCGAAACACGCGGTGCCGATGTTTTGACCGTAATCGCAAGACACACGGATGTGATCAACTTCGGCGTAATGGCTCTTGCAGAACTGCACCGACGCAAACTGCCAGTCTTCGGTATTGCCGTTAAAATCGGCGGTGAAGACTTCGGGGTCGATTACGCGTTCGGTCCCATCATCCATCACTTCGGATTCATATATAATCTCCGCACGCAGGCAGAATGTGTGTGCGTTTTCGTCGTGGCGATCACGCACGGGGAACCCGTTACCCTTCGCCCAACCCGACAAAGTAAATGTCTCGCGTATGTTGGCTTCGGTCTTCACCGTCACGTCTTGATACACGGCACACTGCGTATCAAATTGGTTGGTCAGTTGCAATCCCAGTGCACCGTTAAAACCGGTGGCTGTCGCGGGTTCATCGGCGGCGATACACATCCACCCCGCCGCACCGCGTTCGAAACTGCCGTTTTCGAGCGAGTTATACGCCGTGGCGTAGGCATTGTTTTCCAACTGCGGAGCGTTGAAAAGAGCAATGCCACTTTGCGACGCCAACAGTTGTACTTGCACGGTAGTGGTAGAGGTCAGCGTAAAGGGAACGGCAAGACGCATCCAACTGGCATTTTCCGCAACCATTTCACTCTGCGCCAACGTGACGTTATCCCCATCGACCACACGCAGATATGCAAGTGCATCGTTTCGATTATTCGGTTTCACCCAGACGTATGCCGAAAATGTATAGTCACCCTGCGGGAGATTGTGAACGGTTTGATACGCACCGCTTTCCATTGGATTATCTTCATCCGGATAATTATTTACTGCCAACGCACTTCGATTGTACGGAGCGTATTGGGCGGGATCTTCATAATACTCCGCTAAAAGACGGTTGTAATAGCAAATCCCAGCGGACGAACCTTCTGCTTTCTTCGGTTTCCAATCCGTATCACTTGACAATTCGAGATAATCTGCGCCGTTTCCGGTTGCAAACGTGTGATTCTTCAACAAATTTACACTGTCGGCAATACCGCTCACGCTCCCTTCGCAGGGGTGAATATTGTTGCCGTCTACGGTGTAAGCATATTCGCTGACCACTTCTCCCTCTCCGTCAAAGGCATATGCGGTATGAACGGGAACGGCGGTTTCGTCACCGTCCGCTACTTCAGTGACGGTGACCACGGTACGGCGGGCAACGGGATCGTAATCAAAGGTGGTGACGTTGCCTTGTACCTCGACACCGTTTTCAACGACATACTCCGTCACACTCGCAACGCCGCCGTGTTCCGTCCACGTATATCTTACCTTGTACTTTTCTTTCCACGCGCTGTCGCACGCAACGACCGCCGTAGGTAGCGTCGGACCGTATTGCATTTCCACAACACGCCCATTAGGATAAGAAACGTGAGTCATAAGGTCATAGGTATAACTGTAACTCACTTTACTCCCGTCCGGTGCGGTGATGGACGTAAGATGCCCCGTGCTGTCATACGCGAAGGTGAAGACACGTCCTGCGCCGTCGGTCACGGCGGTGATGCGCCCGTCTTCGTAGGTGACGGTTTGGGTGTTGTTGTACCCGTCACGGATCTCGACCAAACGACCCGCTTCGTCAAAGGTCAAGGTCTCGTCGCCGCATTTCAACGCACGGTCAGCGGTGGTGTAGGTATACACCTCGTCTTCGTCCGCATAGGTGACGGTGCCGTTTTCGTCGGTGTGGGCGGTGAGCACGGTATCACAGCCGTTCTCGTCCACATAGTGATACACATCGACGGTGACGCCGTCCTCTTTGTAGGCGGGCACCACGCTCTGCATCACGTTCAAGGCGAAGCCGGTGCCGATCTTCATTGCCGAGAAATCCGCCACGTGCAGACCCTCGACACTGCCCGCGGTGTACTGTTTGCCCGCGAGGGCACTGTTGAAGCGGTGCTTCAAGGTGACGGGCAGTAGATTGCCGCCCCACGCGAAGTCCTCACAATCCCACATAAGGTTCGCGCGGCGCAGATCCACACTGCCCTGCCCGAAACGCCCGATCTCGTGGGTGTGGGTGCGGGCGGCAGGGTCGGTGACGTAGGCGGGGTCGTAGGTCACGACGAATTTCGGCGCATAGGACGAACTGTGACCGAACAGACGGACAAACGTACCGTCGGTAAGGTCGCCGTCCACCACCTTCACCATCAAGTTGAGAGCCGACAGTGCACCCTGTACCTGCTTCGTGATATCGAACGCATACGCAAGCTGTACGCCGCTCGCGGTACGGTCGTAGTCCAACAGCACGGGATCTTCGGGGGTGAAGTTCTCACTTTCCGCCAATTCGTTATCCACGCTGTACAGACCGATGCGGGGATACGTATTTCCCGGGCCTGCGGGCTGGGTGAGCACCACTTCTACCTTTTGCACGAGCGCGTTTTGCGGCAGGGTGGGCGGGTTCAGATGCAGGAACATACGGTTTTCGGTGTAGGTCACGGTCGTCTCGCCCGTGGTCGCGTCGGTCGTTTCGGTGCCGACACTGCCGACGGGCACACTGCCGCCGCTTTTGGCGAGGGTCGTACCGTCCCACTTGTACACGGTGACGTCCTTTGGCAGGGTCTCCACCGTCGGGTCGATCGCCACGGGGAATACACGCGCTTCGTCGTTCATCCATGCGGCGTCTGCCGTGACGGTGAGCAGCCGGTCGCCGTCTTCCAGCGGAGTGAGTTCATACGCCACCGCTTCGGAGCGGACACCCGCGGCGTCCTGCATGACGGGCGCGGGGATCTGAAACACGTCGGCGGTGCCTTCCTCGTTCACGAAGGTGATGCAGCGCTCTGCCGCGTTTAAGAGCGGCACCACCCGCTCGCCATGCAGGCGGAAGGTGTAGCGATACTCCTCGGCGGGGGCTTTGACCACGATGGTCTCTTTCACGCCCGTGTCGGTCACGGCGTATTCGAGATCCACGTTGTTCTCCGCGTTTTCCCACCGCAGACCCGTGTCGCCGCACGGACGCAGTGCCGCTGCGCGACGGGTGGTGTGCATCTGCGACACGGTCACGCGGCAGTTGCCCTCTGCCAGCGAGAACAGCTCCGCGCTCGCTTCACGGTTGAAGCGGGCGGTGAAGGTGCCGCGGCGGTTTTCGAAATGCTTGCCGTCTTCGGTGGGGATGAGGGTGTTGTCCACTTCGTCCCACGCGTCGGTCGTGCTGTTTCGCACGAAACGCGGGGCGGCGCAATATTCCGCCTGATGCGTGCCGTCACTCATACGGTAGACGGCGCGGTCACGCCCGCGCAGGGTGCGGAGTTCTTCCATACGGACAGGTTTCTTCTTTGTCATTTGATTTAACATACTTCTTTTTCCTTTCTTTTTTTCACGTTGGTGTATGGGCGGACAAAAGTGGTGTGTGGCTATCCTCTCCTTTCGTAATACGTTGATCGCGGATTTGCGCTGTGCAAATGTTGCCCCACAAAAAAGATCCGTCGTAACGCAAGCGTTGATCGTCCGGCGGAACGGTCACGGACCGTTCCCTACGGTATTTGCCCCAACCGTCGGCATCCGGTGCCGTGGCGGTGCCCAACGGACACCACATCGCTTTTCGCAGAAACACCCTCACCCCTCTCCGTCGCGGCTCC
>CAZESL010000142.1:0-3887 GCA_964515215.1 uncultured Eubacteriales bacterium | reverse complement strand
TCCCCGCTTCCAACATGAAGAAGGCTATTGCCCAGATTCTTGTTGACGAGGGATACATCAAGAACTATCAGATCATTGAAGATGACAAGCAGGGCATCATCCGCATCGCTCTGAAATACCAGGGTTCGTCCAAGACTCCGGTCATTCAGGGCCTGCGCCGTGTGTCCAAGCCCGGCTTGCGCATCTATTCCAGCAGTGAGGAAATGCCGAAGGTCATGAAGGGCATCGGCACCGCCATTGTTTCCACTTCCAAGGGCGTTATGACCGATAAAAAGGCGCGCCGTGAGAACGTGGGCGGCGAAGTCCTGGCGTTCATTTGGTAAGGGGGTAGAAGGATATGTCGAGAATTGGACGTAAACCCATTACCATCCCCGCCGGCGTGGAAGTTACCTTCGCTGACGGCGTCGTTACCGTGAAGGGCCCGAAGGGCACCCTGACCTACACTCCCAACCCGAACATGGCAATTGCCATCGAGGGCAGCGAAGTGCTGGTCACCCGTCCGAACGACGAAAAGGAGAACCGTTCTCTGCACGGCACCACCCGCACCATGATCGCAAACATGGTGGAAGGCGTGTCGAACGGCTACAAGAAGGAACTGGACGTCAACGGCGTCGGTTACCGTGTGGCCATGCAGGGCAAACAGCTTGTGATGAACCTGGGCTACAGCCATCAGGTGTTCATGGAACAGCCTGAAGGCATCACCATTGAGGTGCCGGGCCCGAACAAGATCATCATCAGCGGTGCCGACAAGCAGCTGGTTGGCCAGTTCGCTTCCGAAGTCCGCAGCAAGCGTCCGCCCGAACCGTATAAGGGCAAGGGCATCAAATACACTGACGAGGTCATCCACCGTAAGGAAGGTAAGACCGGCGCCAAGGGTAAGAAGTAAAAGGAGGAGTGACCGCTATGGTGAGCAAGAAAGACAGCAACAAGGCCCGTCTGCACCGTCATTTGCGTGTGCGCGGTAAGATTTCCGGTACGGCCGAGCGTCCCCGTCTCAACGTGTTTCGCTCCAACTGCCACATCTACGCCCAGCTGATCGACGATGTGCAGGGCGTAACGCTTGCGGCGGCGTCCAGCGTCGAGAAGGACTTCGGCGCGAACGGCGGCAACAAGGAAGGCGCGAAGAAGGTCGGTCTGCTGATCGCCGAACGCGCTGCTGCGAAGGGGATTACCGAGGTCGTGTTCGACCGCGGTGGCTATGTGTACCACGGCCGCGTGCAGGAGCTGGCCGAAGGCGCCCGCGAGGGCGGCCTCAAGTTCTAAAGGAAGGGGAGAAAAACTTTGGCCAGATTTGAAAACAACAAATCCAATGTGTCCGAGTACATCGAAAACGTCGTCGCCATCAACCGCGTCAGCAAGACGGTGAAGGGCGGCCGTATCTCCAAGTTCTCCGCGCTGGTCGTGGTGGGCGACGGTAACGGTAAAGTCGGTTTCGGTCTCGGTAAGGCGAGCGAAGTTCCGGACGCGATCCGCAAGGGCATCGAAGATGCGAAGAAGAACTTCATCACCATCTCCCGCAAGGGCACCACGATCCCGCATGAGATCATCGGTAAATTCGGCGCAGGCGAAGTGCTTTTGAAGCCCGCCGCTCCCGGTACCGGTATCATCGCAAGCGGTGCGGTGCGTGCGGTGGCGGAAGCCGCCGGCATTGCGGATATCCGTGCAAAGGCGCTGCGTTCCAACAACCCCTGCAACGTCGTGAGTGCCGTTATGAACGGTCTCTCCCGTCTGCGCACGGCGGAGGAAGCCGCTGCCACCCGTGGCAAGACTGCCAAGGAAATTTTTGAGTAACAGGAGGGCTGCAAAATGGCTAAGAAGAAGACGGAAACCGTCCAGATTAAGCTGGTCCGCAGCCTGATCGGTTGCAAGAAAGATCAGATCGCCACGGCAAACGCTCTCGGCCTGCGCAAGGTCGGCGACGTGGCGGAACAGCCCGTGAATGCGGCAACGCAGGGCAAGATCTCCAAGATCATCCACCTCGTCGAGGTAACCAACGCGTAAGAAGGAGGTGCGAACAATGAAACTGCAAGAGCTTTCTCCCGCTCCCGGCTCCGTTCGGGAGGTTAAGCGAATCGGCCGCGGTGCCGGTTCGGGTCAGGGTAAGACGGCAGGTAAAGGTCACAAGGGCCAGAAGGCAAGAGCGGGTCGCGGTATGCAGCCCGGTTTTGAAGGCGGCCAGATGCCTTTGCAGCGCCGTATCCCCAAAAGAGGTTTCAACAACATTTTCGCTACGAAGTACGCCATTGTGAACCTGGCGGCACTCAATGTGTTTGAGGAAGGCGCCACGGTCGATACCGAGGCGCTCATCGCCAAGGGCATCGTGAAGAAGGCGTACGACGGCATCAAGATCCTGGGCAACGGCGCGGTGTCCAAGAAACTCACTGTGAAAGCCGCAGCCTATTCCGAGTCCGCTAAGGCAAAGATCGAAGCGGCGGGCGGAAAGGCTGAGGTGATCTGAGATGTTTCAGACTTTGCGTAACGCTTGGAAGATCGTCGATCTCCGTAAGAAGATCCTCTTCACCCTGCTGATCGTTTTGGTGTTCCGTGTCGGCTCCGCTATCTCGGTTCCTTTCGTGGACGTGGCGGCAGTCAAAGCGGCTACCGAAGGCAGCACCAGCGAGATCATGAACTTCTTGACGATGATGTCCGGTGGCGGTTTCTCCAACACCAGCATCTTCGCACTCAGCATTCAACCGTACATCAACGCCAGCATTATCGTGCAGCTGCTGACGGTGGCGATCCCTGCATTGGAACGTATGGCGAAGGAAGGTCAGGCAGGCCGTAAGAAGCTCAGCCAGATCACCCGTTTCGCGACGTTGGCGCTGGGCTTGCTGCTCGGTGTTGCGTACTACTTCATGGTGCGTAACAACTACGACGCACTGGTCAGCGGTGCTCAGAAGGGCTTCCCCGCTGTGTTTGCTGCCGTTGTGATCGTGCTCTGCTTCGCCGCAGGCTCCGTCTTGATGATGTGGCTCGGTGAGCAGATCAACGAAAAGGGCATCGGTAACGGTATTTCGATTTTGCTGTTTGCCGGTATCCTCTCCCGTCTGCCCAACGCGCTCGTTACCCTGTGGGGTTACGTCAGCGGCGGTGTGTCGCTGTTGCAGGCAGGCGATGCGAAGAACGGTATCTGGTACATCGCGCTCGCGCTCATCATCGTGGCGCTGTTTGTCGCGATGATCGGCTTCATCATCCTCATCACCAACGCGGAGCGCCGCATTCCGGTGCAGTACGCCAAGCGCGTGGTGGGCCGCAAGATGTACGGCGGTCAGAGCACCTTCATTCCGGTGAAGGTCAACATGTCCGGCGTTATGCCGATCATTCTGGCTGTGTCCATCGTGCAGTTGCCGAACATCATTAAAGAGATGTTCTCGCTGAAGGACAACTGGTTCTTCAATCTGTTTGCTTATGACAGCTGGTTCTACGTACTGTTGTACTTCGTTTTGATCATCGGCTTTGCGTTCTTCTACGTGACTATCCAGTATAATCCCGTGGAAATGGCCAATAATCTGCGCAAGAACTCGGGTGCGATCCCCGGCTACCGTCCGGGCAAGCCCACCTCGGATTACATCAAGCGCGTGCTGAACAAGATCACCTTCATCGGTGCGCTGTTCCTCGGCTTGATCGCCCTGTTCCCGACCCTGTTCGGCATGGCGACGCAGGTATACGGTCTGACCATCGGCGGTACCTCGATCATGATCGTGGTGTCGGTGGCACTGGAGACCACGCAGCAGATCGAAAGTCAGATGATGATGCGTCACTACAAGGGCTTCCTTGAGTGATCGGAGGAAACGTTATGAATCTGATTCTGTTAGGCGCGCCCGGTGCCGGTAAAGGCACTCAGGCGGAGATCATCAGTGATCATTTGCAAATTCCCACTATCTCCA
>CAZESL010000141.1:0-3961 GCA_964515215.1 uncultured Eubacteriales bacterium | reverse complement strand
TGCTGTGTTTCCTTCTTTTTTCGCCCGCTGTGTTTTTCTTAACTTAATGACATTGATCTCCTGCCTCGCCCCTTGGGGAGAGGTGGCGCGCAAAGCGCGGCGGAGAGGGGTGCTTGTGTTCATTCTCCCGGCTTTTTACTTTCACAAAAGCCGACTGAGGGGATTTGAAGAGTAAAAAACGCTCACTCAACAACCCCTCCGGCTTTTGCTGCCGGCCAAAGCCACCTCCCCTTACACAGGGGAGGCAGAACTTCGTATCCTCTTTTGTGCAGTTTTACCTTAACTTGACAGCCCCGTTGCGGTTTACTCTTTAGATACTACGCACGCGGATCACGCCGTCGATCGCTTCGATCTTCGCGATCGCGTCCGCCGTGGGCGCGGTGGGGATATCCAGAATCGTGTACGCAAAATCCTTGCGCGAACGGTTCGCCATCGACTCGATGTTGATGCCCTCCGCCGACACCTCGGCCGACACCTGCGTGAGGATGCTCGGCACGTTGCGGTGCAGCACACACAGACGATGTGCCGAACTGCGCGGCACGTTCACGGTGGGATAGTTCACCGAATTGATGATGTTACCGTCTTCCAGATACGCCTTCAACTCGTCCGCCGCCATCACGGCACAGTTATCTTCGCTTTCGGGGGTGGAAGCGCCCAGGTGCGGGATCGCAATGATACCTTCCACATCAAGCGCATCTTCCGTCGGGAAGTCCACCACGTAACGGGCGACCTTACCGCTTTCCAGTGCCGCCTTCATATCGTCAATGTTGACGAGTTCCGCACGGGAGAAGTTCATAATACGCACACCGTCGGGCATCTGCGCGAAGGTCTCCTTGTTCAGCATACCGCGGGTATCGTCGTTCAGCGGCACGTGCACGGTGATGAAATCACAGTTCTGATAGATCTCCTCACGGCTGGCAGCGTGCTTGACCGAGCGGGACAGTTTCCACGCCGCATCGACCGACATAAACGGGTCGAAACCGTACACTTCCATACCCAGTGCCTGCGCCGCATTCGCAACCAGAATACCGATCGCACCGAGACCGATAACGCCGAGTTTCTTACCCGCGAGTTCGGGACCCACGAAAGCACCCTTGCCCTTTTCGACGAGCTTCGGCACCGCGGCACCCTCGCCTTTGAGCGTCTTCGCCCAGGCGATACCGTCCAACACCTTACGGCAGGAGAGGAACAGACCCGCAAGCACCAATTCTTTCACCGCGTTCGCGTTCGCACCGGGGGTGTTGAACACCACGATGCCCGCTTCACTGCATTTGTCCACGGGAATGTTGTTCACACCCGCACCCGCACGGGCGATCGCCAGCAGATCGGCCGGCAGTTCCATATCGTGCATCGCGGCAGAGCGCACCATAACACCGGTCGCACCCGCGATATCTTCGGTCAGCGTATAGTTCGCGCCGAGGCGGTCGGTACCGCACGCCGCGATCTTATTCAAAGTACAAATATTCATTGATAGATCCTCCTTAGGAATGAGCCTCTTCGAACGCCTTCATAAAGGCAACCAACTTCTCCACACCTTCGATGGGCATCGCGTTGTAGATGGAGGCGCGCATGCCGCCCACCGAACGGTGACCCTTCAGGTTGACGAAACCGGCAGCCGCCGCTTCCTTCACGAATGCGGCATCCAGCTCGTCGTTGCCGGTCACGAACGGAATGTTCATCAGCGAACGGTCTTCCGCCACGACGGTACCGCGGAACATCTTGCTGTTGTCGAGGAAATCGTACAGCAACGCCGCCTTTTTCTCGTTGATCTCCTTCATCTTTTCGAGACCGCCGATCTCGTTCTTCAGCCACTCCAGCACCAGTTTCGCCATATAGATGGTGTAGCACGGCGGGGTGTTGTACATCGAGCCGTTGTCGGCGTGGATCTGATAGTTGAACATGGTCGGGGTGATGTCACGCGCCTTGCCGATGAGATCCTCACGGATGATGACCACCGTCATACCCGCGGGCGCCATGTTCTTCTGTGCACCCGCATACAGCACGCCGAAGCGGCTCACGTCGATCGGTTCGGAGAGGATGCAGGAAGAGATATCCGCCACCAGCGGCACGTCACCCGTGTCGGGCAGTTCGTGATACACCGTACCGTAGATGGTGTTGTTCATGCAAATATGGAAATAATCCGCATCTTTGGTGAATGTCGCGGGATCCAACTTCGGAATGTAGGAGAAGGTCTTATCCTTGGAACTTGCGATCACGTTCGCTTCACCGTAACGCGCCGCCTCCTGATACGCCTTGTTCGCCCACTGACCGGTAATGACGAAATCCGCCTTACCGCTGCCGTTCATCAGGTTCAGCGGCAACATCGCAAACTGCGAAGATGCACCGCCCTGCAGGAACAGCACCTTGTAGTTGTCGGGAATACCCATGACTTCACGGAGCAGCGCTTCGCAACCGTTGATGATCTCCTCGTACACCTTCGAACGGTGAGACATCTCCATCACGCTCTGGCCGCTGCCGTTGTAGTCCATCATCTCTGCCGCCGCACGCTGCAGAACAGCCTCGGGAAGCATAGACGGACCTGCGGAAAAATTGTACACTCTTGCCATTGTAAAGACCTCCAGTTTTAGATTATATCTGCACTCTATCATACTCCGTTCAGCACCGTTTGTCAACGGAAATTTCATAAATTTAACGCGTTAAATTGCAAAAATTTACAGTGAAAATGACCAATACGTACATGCGACCGTCGAAGCGTGCATTGTACGCCTGCACCCTCGCGACCGATCACACAATGCGTGTCATGAGGTAGGGGCGCGCATTGCGCGTCCGTTTTGCGATCTCCCACTACCCCTCCGCTTTTCGGCCGCTTTTTGCGTCCGAAAACCACCGCCCCTGACAAGGGGAGGCAGGGAGAGGAGTGGCGTCCGCACCGCGACCGCGCAAGCGGGTGATGAGGTGTAGGCGGCACCGCCGCCGTAATTTACACCGTGATCTCAATGCGGTTCTCGCGGTAGGGGACGGCGCCTTCGACGTTTCGTTCTACGACCATCCACACGCCCGCGGCAGTGGATCGTCAACAAAAAACGGGCAAGCGATCTCTCACTTGCCCGTTTTTTGTTGGGTACGGTCCGCGCCCATGTTTTTCAAACTGCACACCGGACCGATCATATATTTCACCGTACATCCTCTCGCTTAAAAGAAACTCATCTGTGCCGAGGCGGGCAGGTCGCCGAACGCACCCATTTGATTGAGCGTTTCCATCAGCGTTTTGGATACGCCCGCGCGCATCTGCACGTCATCCTGCGAGAAGAACTCGCCCTCTTCCCGCGCCGCCATCAACGCTTCCGCCACCGCACCGCCGAGACCTTTTATGGCGCTGAACGGCATACGGATACGCCCGTCTTCCATCGTAAACTTGTGCGCGTGCGATTTGTAGATATCCACAGGCAGGAACTCCACACCGCGGAGCATCGCTTCATACACGATATGCAGACTTTCCGCCTGATCCTGCTCTTTTTGGGTGGCTTCTTTGCCGCGTGCACGGATGTTGTCCATCAACGTCTTCACCGCGCGGATACCGCCCATCACGGGTTCGGCATCGAAATCTTCGCCGCGTCCCGTGAAGAACGCCGCATAGTAGGCCGCGGGATGATACACCTTGTACCACGCCACGCGCAGTGCCGCAATGACGTACGCCGCCGCGTGCGCCTTCGGGAACATATACTTGATCTTCATACAGGAATCCACGTACCACTGCGGCACGTCGTGGGCTTTCATCGCTTCAAAATGCTCGTCGGTGAGCAACTTCGTCGCGTTACCCTTACGCACGATCTCCATAATTTTAAACGCCATTTTCGGCTCTAACCCACGGTGCATCAGATAAGTCATAATACCGTCACGGGTACCGATCACGTTTGAAATGGTGCAGGTGCCTGCTTTAATGAGTTCCTGCGCGTTGCCCAGCCACACGTCGGTGCCGTGGGACAGACCCGAGATCTGA
>CAZESL010000140.1:0-4012 GCA_964515215.1 uncultured Eubacteriales bacterium | reverse complement strand
CCACCTTCATCTACGTTACCCACGACCAGACCGAAGCTATGACCATGGGCGACCGCATCGTGGTTATGAAGGACGGCTTCATTCAGCAGGTCGATGCACCGCAGGTGCTGTACTCCAAGCCCTGCAACATGTTCGTGGCAGGCTTCTTGGGTTCGCCTCAGATGAACTTCATCGATTCCAAACTCGTGAAGCAGGACGGCAAGTTCATGGTCGAGTTCGGTACCGAAGATACCAAGACCACCCGTGGCGTGAAGTACTACATCCCCCTGCCCGATTCGAAGAACGAGGGCGGCAAGTTGGAGGAGTACGTTGGCCGTGAGATCGTGATGGGTATCCGTCCGGAAGACGTCCACAACGAGCCCCGTCTGCTTGAAGAGTATGCGGAGTGCAAGGTGTACGCGAACGTGGAAGTCACTGAGCTTATGGGTGCGGAAACCTTCCTGTATCTGGATGTGGAAGGCTTCAAGTTTACCGCTCGTGTGGAGCCCACCTCTACCGCGCGTCCCGGCGACACGATTGAGATCGCGCTCGAGAACAACAAGATCCATCTCTTCGACAAAGAGACCGAGCGTACCATCTGCAACTGATCCAACCAATCAAAAGATCCCGCAGCACACGGTGCTGTGGGATCTTTTTTCTTAGGGGTCTCTCATGGTATATTTTGGCAAACGCCGTGCGGGATAAGGTCTTGCATTTTTCGACAGGGTGCGGTACAATGAAAGAGACAAAATTTCTTTCAAGGAGCACATGAAGCATGGTTGGACGGCACGCGCGCGAACCTGAAAAAAAGCCGCACCGCTTTTGGTGGGTGTGGCTCATAGCGGCACTCGCGGCGATCGCGTTGCTCGGCGGTGCTTTGTGGGCGATGCGGCACAGCCCCGCACAGCCGGTTGGCACGGCACCGACCGCGACAACGACCGCTTCCGTAATGACGACTACCGTCACGACGACGGCCACCGCGACAACCACAACAACTGCGGCACCCATCGCGCCACCCGAAACCGAACCGCCTGTGCGGGAGTTTGCCCGCCCCGAAGAGATGCGCGGTGTGTGGCTTTCGGCGGGTGTAGATTACGCCAAGGACAGCACGGACGAGGCGACGGTGCGCGGGGAGATCGATACGGCGCTTGCCGCGATCAAGGAGTGGTCGTGGAACACGGTGATCGTGACCTTACCTGCCGAACTTCCCGACGAGGGTACGTTTGATGCTTCGGCTTACATTTTGGAGAAGGCGCGCGAGCAGGAATTGTTCGTGTATTTGACGGTGAACTGCGGCGTGTACGACGGCGACTTATTCCCGACCCGCTTGCCCGAGCGGGAAAGGTTGACCGATCGTGTGCGCTTGCTGGCGCGCCGTTATGCGGCGGACGGTTTTTTGCTGACGGGGTACGCGTTCCGTTATGGTGTGAAACCGTTGCACGTGGGTGAGAGTATCGATGCGATGCTCCGTGCGGCGGTGAATACCATTCACACGGTGGATCCCAATGCCTACGTCGGTCTCTTGACCGATGCGGTGTGGGCACATTCCTCCGTGCTGGCGGACGGCTCCGCCACGGCGAACGTCTACGAGGAATTGACCGACGGCGGTGCGGACACCCGCCGTCTGGTGCTGGACGGTGCGGTAGATTTCGTGATGGTCAAGAATTTCCGCGCGACAGGTGATTATTCGGCGGCCTTCGGCACGGTACTCTCTTGGTGGGACGATCTGTGCGAAGCGGCAAATGTGCCTTTGTATATGGCGCACGCCGCCACCAACGCCGCGGCGGGCGAACGTCGTTGGAGCGTGCGTGACCAACTGGCGCGTCAAGTGCTCGCGTGTCAAAAAGCGGATATGTGGCAAGGGAGTACCTTCGATTCGTTTGCCGCCTTGCAGAAGGTCGGTGATGCGGCATCGGCGGCGCGGCAGGCATTTGACGGTACGTTGATGGAAGAATATATCAGCCGTACGCTGACAGTGACCGAACCGTCAGCAGAAAATATCACGGTGTACGAATCCGCCATCAACCTGCGCGGCAGTGCGGATCCGAACTTCCCCGTGTTGTTGAACGGCGAGGAGCTCGCCTTGACTGACCACGGTTACTTCGCATTGGATAAGGTGTTGCAACCGGGGGAGAATACCTTCACGTTTGAAAACAAAGGGGTTACGACCACCTACACCGTTTACTATAAGGTAGTTATATTTAAGAGCGTATCCCCTGCTACGGATATGACGTTGGACGGCGGTGCCGAGATCACCGTGTCGGCGGTGGCGCACGAAGGAGCGACCGTGTACGCTATGGTAAACGGCACCAAAGTGACCATGCAACCCGTCACGGTGCAGGAGGAAGAGGGGGCAACGCTCGAAGGCTCGGAATACGTCACCTACGCGGGAAAATACAAATTACCCGCAGGGCGTGAGGGCGAGGCACAGCCGCTTGGTGCCGTCACCGTTTACGGAAGTTACCAAGGTCAAACGGCGACCGAAACGGGCGGTAACATCACCGTGAAGGCGCGGCCCGTGGTGCAAACTCCCACGGTGGAGGACGTCACGGTGCCCGAACTTACCCCCATCGACCCGTCCACGGGTGGCGACACGTTAGCGGAAGGTACCGTGCTTATTATTACGGCGGATCATGCCGAGACCTTCAGCGGAGATACCACCGACGATTATTCCCGTCCGACCAATGCGTATCTGCCGCGCGGTACCACCGATATCCTCGCAGGGACGGCATACGATGCGGCCTCGGGCAACCACTATTATCTGCTCGGTTGCGGACGGCGGGTGTATCAAGAGGATGCCGCCGTGTATATAAACGGCGGGTCACTTTCCGCCAATACGCTGACGGTCGGCAGTGTGACGGTAGGGGCGAAAAGTACGGCCTTGAAATTGACAGCGAACTGGCGTGTGCCGTTCAACTTGCAGTTGTTACCGCAGGCGTACGGCAACCCCCAAAAGCAGGACTACAGCAGTAAGGGGCAGACCACCGAATACATTGATATTACCTTCTCTTATACTACAGCGACGGTGGGAGAGGTGGACGTGTCGGCAAGCCCGTTGTTCAAATCGGCTGAGTGGCGAGAAGGGGAGGGCACCCGTATCTTACGGTTATACCTTACCAAAACGGCGCAGTTCTACGGCTACCATGCGGAATGGGATAACGACGGCGTGTTGACCGTTACCTTCAAGCACCCCACCTACGTGGGGGATAACGATCCCGAACGGCCGCTCGACGGCTTTACGGTGGTGGTAGATCCCGGTCACGGCGGCCATTCCTACGGCACGTCGGGCGGTAACGTGCCCGAAAAGCGGTTGGCGCTCACCTACGGGCTGCTGTTGCGCGACCAACTGGAAGCGCTTGGGGCAACCGTGATCATGACCCGTACCGACGACAGTGATCTCTCCTTGCTCGAACGCACGCAGATCACCCGTCCGACGGGGGCGGATCTGTTTTTGAGTATTCACATGGACGGCTCGACCAGTGCCTCGGTAGGCGGGTGTTCGGTACACTATTTCACCGACTATTCCCGCGGTATTGCCGAGAGTATGTACAAGGAAATGACGGCGGTGTACGCCGCCTACGGCAGTGACCACGACCGTCACTACCGCTGGAACCCGTTTGAGGTCACCCGCATCAGCGAAATGCCCGCCCTGCTGCTTGAGTGCGGCTTTATGACCAACGCGGAGGACTTGGAATTGCTCGTTACCGCCGATTTCCAGGATGCCCTGATGGCATCGGTGGTAAAATCGGTGGTCGCGTACGCCCAAAGTTTACCGAAGATGTAAAGAAGCCATCTGTAGCAAGACTTCCTATAAGGATATTTAAGAGTAACGGACTAAAAATCTGTTACTCTTATTTCTTATAAGGCTTTACAAATAAAATTAAAAGTGATATAAAATGAGTTTAGAAATAAAATCTTTTGTTCCTTGATCGTATTGTGCTTCGTGCAAATTAACACCAATTGATGTTTCAGAACGAAGAGGTTGATTTATCAAAACGGATTCTTTATGTTCTGATTTCATATTACGGCAGAG
>CAZESL010000139.1:0-4127 GCA_964515215.1 uncultured Eubacteriales bacterium | reverse complement strand
TGCTGTATCAAATGGCTTTCCCCAATGTTGAAATAAAAGTTTGCCCTGTGCATTGCTATAATGTAACAAAAGATAATTGGTATAAGAGTGAGCAAGGGATAAATCGTGTGCTGGGCGAACTCGCTCGATGTGGCAATCAATTTGTGAACGATATAAAGGAATATTTGCGATAGCTTTATCTCTCCCTCAGTCTTTTGCTTCGCAAAATCCAGCTCCCTCGTCAGAGGGAGCCGGGGTTTGATTATCCCCAATTTAACACAAGCATATAATGACCGCAAAGGAGGCGATTTTGTGGTGTTTGACTTGCATTCCCACACCTATTACAGCGGGTGCGGACGGGATGAACCGCACGTGCTGGTGCAAACGGCGGCTGAGCAAGGGATAGAACTGCTCGGTATCAGCGATCATAATTACGGTATCGGTGACCGCAAGGCGGACTATATCCGCGAAATGCGGGCGGTCGCTACGGAGTTTCACGACCGTTTGCGGGTGCTGTGCGGAATAGAGATCGCTACCTTGCCGCATTTGTTTGATATTGCGGATCCGGCGGAAATTGCGATGTACGATTACGCTTTGCTTGAGAATATCGACGATACTGCAAGTCTTGCGTGGGATGACTTGTTCGGGTTCTGCGCACGGCTTGGTATTCCGTGCGGTATCGCGCACACCGATCTGTTTTGCTACTGTGCTGTGCGCGGGTATGAGCCGACGGCGCTTTTACGCGAACTTGCCGCCTGCGGTATCTTTTGGGAGATAAACGTAAACTATGACAGCATTCACGGGTTCCGTACCCATCCGTATGTAATGCGTTTTGTGACTTCACCCGACGAGATCGCTGCGGTGCGGGAATCGGGAATCGCTGTCAGCGTGGGGTTTGACAGCCACCGTGCGGAAGAATACGACGGTGCACGCGTGCAGAGAATGTGCGATTTTTTAAAGAAAAACGGTATTTGCACAGCAGATACGATTTTTTACTGATTTAAGCCGTTTTTTAGAAAAAGAAGTCTTGCAACTGCGCGCGATTTATGGTATGCTGTAAAGAGGAATATTGTGGAATAAGGGAGGCTGTGACCGATGCCTTGTTGTTTGGCAATTGATATCGGCGCTTCAAGCGGACGGCATTTGTTGGGAGAACTCAAAGACGGCCGTTTGGTGACCGAGGAGATCTACCGTTTCGAAAACGGTATGCAACCGCAGGACGGTTCGCTGGTGTGGGATATCGACGCGCTGTTCCAAAACGTGGTGGCGGGTATCGCCCGTTGTAAAGAACTTGGGAAGATCCCCGATTCGATGGCGATCGACACGTGGGGCGTGGACTACGTTCTGCTGGATGCCGAAGGGAAGGAGATCCGCCCCTGCATGGCGTACCGTGACAGCCGCACGGCGGGTGTGCCGGCCGAAGTGTTCGGCATCGTGAGCCGTGAGGAGTTGTATTCCCGCACGGGTATTCAACAGCAGGATTTTAATACTATCTATCAGTTGTACTGCGATAAGAAGAGCGGTAAGTTGGATAACGCCGCCCACTTCCTGATGATGCCCGACTATCTGGCGTATAAACTGACGGGTGTGCGCCGCAACGAATACACCAATGCAACCACCACCAATCTTTTGAATGCCGAGACCAAAGAATGGGATACCGTGATCTTGGACAAACTGGGGATTCCTTCTTCGATCTTTGAGATCCCGTCGGCCCCCGGCACGGTGGTGGGCAACTTTCTGCCTGAGATTCAGGCACAAGTCGGGTTTGACTGCACCGTGCGTCTGTGCCCGTCGCACGATACCGCGTCGGCGGTGGCGGCGTGTCCCATTGACGAAAAGAGCGTGTTCATCTCTTCGGGTACGTGGAGTTTGGTGGGTACCGAAAATCTGTATCCCGTGACCACCCCTGCGGCGATGGAAGCGAACCTCGCAAACGAGGGCGGCATCGAATACCGCTTCCGTTTCCTCAAAAATATTATGGGTATGTGGCTGTTCCAGAACATTCGCCGCAACTTAGATAAGAAGTATACGTACGACGAAATGATGGAAATGGCGATGGCGAGTGATTTTACCGAGACCATTGATCCGACGAACGAGGCGTTTTTGGCACCCGAAAACATGATCGAAGCCATTCGTACCTATCTCGGCAGACCCGACCTGCCGCTGGGTGACGTGCTGAGTTCGGTGTATCACTCGCTTGCGGCGAGTTACAAGAAGACGGTGGAGGAGATCGAGCGGGTGGCTGACAAAACGGTGGACAAGATCGCCATCGTAGGCGGCGGCTGTAAAGACCGTTACTTAAACCGCCTGACCAAAGAATACACCGGTCGCCGTGTGACGGCGGGCCCCGTGGAGGGTACCGCTACCGGCAACATCCTTTCGCAGATGATGGCGATGGATGCAACCCTTACTTTGCAAGATGCACGGAACATTGTGGTCCGTACCTTGGATATTCAAGAAGTTTGAAAGGAGTTTTCGTTATGAGCAGATACATGGAAGCTATGAAGATGTACGAAGCGCTGGGTGTGGATACCGAAGCGGCGCTGAACACGTTGAAGGACATCACTGTGTCGGTGCATTGCTGGCAGGGTGACGACGTGATCGGTTTCGACAGCAAGGAAGCGCTGTCGGGCGGTATTCAGACCACGGGTAACTATCCCGGCAAGGCGACTACCCCTGCCGAGTTGATGGCGGACTTTGACAAGGCGCTGTCGCTGATGCCCGGTAAAAAGAAGTTGAACCTGCACGCGTCGTATGCGATCTTTGAGGACGGCGAGTATGCCGACCGCGACAAGATCGAACCGAAGCATTTCGCTAAGTGGGTGGAGTTTGCCAAAGAACGCGGCATGGGTCTCGATTTCAACCCCACCTACTTCTCCCACCCGATGGTGAAGGACGGTCTCACCCTGTCCTCGCCCGATGAAGACGTGCGTGCGTTCTGGGTGGAGCACGGCCGTGCGTGTATCCGTATCGCGGAGTATTTTGCGAATGAGACGGGCATCCCTGCCGTGATGAATATCTGGATCCCCGACGGTTACAAGGATATCCCCGGCGATCGCTTGGGCCCGCGTGCCCGCTTTAAGAAGTCGCTGGACGAGATACTTTCGATTCCCTACGACAAGTCGAAGGTGTACATCACGCTCGAATCCAAGGTGTTTGGTATCGGTGTGGAAGCGTACACCGTCGGTTCGGCGGAATTTACGCTGTCCTATTCCACGGCGAACGGGCTTACCCCGCTGATGGATAACGGCCACTATCATCCCACCGAAGTGGTGTCGGATAAGATCTCGGCACTGTTGCTGTTCAATGAAAAGATCGCGTTGCACGTGACCCGCCCGATCCGTTGGGACTCCGACCACGTGGTACTGTTTGACGATGAGACCCGCGAGATCGCGAAGGAGATCGTGCGTAACGATGCGCTGGATCGTGTCTTTATCGCCACCGACTATTTCGACGCGTCCATCAACCGTATCTCCGCATGGGTGACGGGTGTGCGTAACGTGTCGAAGGCGTTGCTGTTTGCGCTGTTGCAGCCGAACGCGAAACTGAAAGCGTTGCAGGATGCAGGCAATATGACCGAACTGATGGTGTTGCAGGAAGAGATGAAGACCGCGCCGTTCGGCGATATCTGGGAAGAATTCCTGCGCCGCGAAGGTGTGCCATCGGATTACATCACCGCGGTGCGTGACTATGAAAAAACCGTGTTGGAGGCAAGAGCATGAAAGACATTTTGACCGCTCCCTTTGTGGAGGAAATGAAACGGACCACCGCGAATATGTACCGTCAGGGCTGGGACGAGCGTAACGGCGGTAACATCAGCTACATGTTGGACGAAGCGGAAGTGGCGGAGTATTTGGATCTTACCAAGGTCATCCGCACCATTCCCACCGGCTTTGACGCCACCGATCTGATCGGCAAGATCTTCATCGTGACGGGCACGGGCAAGTACTTCAAGAACGTGGAGGTCGATCCCGAGACCAACCTCGGTATCATCCGCATTGCCGAAGACGGCACCACGGCAGAACTGTTGTGGGGTTACAAGGACGGCGGCCGCTTTACGAGCGAGTTGCCCGCTCACCTGATGAGCCATATGGTGCGTTTGAAGAAGGATCCGAACCACCGCGTGGTGATGCATACCCACCCGACCT
>CAZESL010000138.1:0-4150 GCA_964515215.1 uncultured Eubacteriales bacterium | reverse complement strand
GGGAACATCGCCGAAACACCTACGTGAAACACAGAATACGGGCGATGTTCGGACATCACCCCTTTATGATAAGCGCCTTCCTTACGAAAGGGGGCCAAGGGTTACAGTCACTTTCCAAGTGGCATAAATATCCACAAAACGCAAGGAGAGAATGCGCCACAAGAGTACATTCTCTCCATTTTCATCCCTATGACCACCCACATTACGGGTGGCTTTCTTTGTGTACGGGAAGGCGTTCTCACACCCCGTCGGCATAGTACGCCATCAAGAGAGCGGTGACCTGCCCGTAGCGGGCGATACCGTCGCTGTCGCCGTTGGCTTGAATAAAGGCGTTGTTCACCTCGGCGGAGATCTCTTCCACCGGCCCTTCGTAACCCGACCAATACGCCGCGCGGCGGGCAAGGTCGCGCCGCACGCCGTCACTGCACAGAGCGGCGACTTCATAATACGCATCCGCATCGGCGGCATAGAGTGCGTCGGCGGTGTACTGATACGCCGCCAGCCAGCCTGCGTACTGCCACTCGACATCGGGGTGATTGACGCACGCAAGCACGCCTAAGAAATTACACTCGTCCTCGTGGGCATAGCCGCGGGTGTGGGCGAGTTCGTGGGATATCGTCATCAGCATCTCGTCGGGCGGCACGTCCACGTTGACGTTCGCCTCAGCCGTCAGCGGAAAATACATCCCCGTAATGCCCGTGTACGACCACCAGTGAGAGAGCACCACCCCTTTCGCGCGGTCTACCGTACCGCGCAAAAACGGGTACTGCTCCGCGAGGCGGTCGTACCCTGCACCGCCGCTTTTCAGCGCCTCACCCGCCGTGGCGGGAAGGCGCATACAGCCGAGCGCATCCTCCTTACACTCCGCACGGGCGGCAGATGCTTTTTCGGCGAAATAGGCGGTGAGTTCGGCAAGGCGCTCGACCGAACTCGAATGGGTCACCGAAAGCCCCATTTGTTCCGCAAGCGGCAGGCGGGCATATTGCAGACCGTGCATCAAAAGATACAGCAAAAAGGCGCACGACGCACACCATCCGCACCCGCGAAGCAGGCGCACGCGCACCGACTTGCGGCGCACCGCCCACACGGCGAGGGCGATCACAGCGGGCAGTGCCGACACCGCCAACAATTCCGTCAGCGAAAACGGGAGAAACTGCGTTGCCGTGCCGAGCAATGCCGACAGTCCGCGAAACACCCCGCGGGCAAACACCCACTCCGCCACCGTGGGAAACAGGCGACAGACACCGAGGCAAAGCAGTCCTGCCGCCGCGGGCAAAAGCGGTGAAAGCCACCGCAAGATTTTCCGTACGTTCATACGTTCCTCCGTCATAATTCAACAAGGGATGTACAGTATAATGTAGAGTACAATGGTTGTATAGGATGGTGATATCATGTCAAAGAAAAAACCGTCGGGCAGGTGGGATGCCGTACAGACCGCACTCGACAGCATCGTGCGGGAAACGGTGTTGTTGCAAAATATGGACACCCACACCGAAACGGCACAGCAGGACGATACCGTACGCCGACTTGCGGGATTATCGGCCGCCGTGTACCGACTGTGGCGGGAAACCGGTGCCGCGTTGTCCCGCGCTTGTGTCACGGCAACCGAGCGGGCGGCCGTCTCGCTTTTACTGTATCGCATTGCCGCACTGTCGGACACGCTGTACCAAGTTGCCCTTTTATGGTGCGGAGAGCCCCCCGCCGAAGGACGGCGCTTCACGGCACTGCTCGCGCGGGCGGCACGCATCTTGCAGGACTGGCTCGTCACGTGGCCCGATACCGATGAAGTGCGCGCCGACGATGCCCCCACCGCACTGTTCACCCTGCGGCGGGATGCCGACCGCCTGTGGGGCGAAGTGCTGCGTTCCCGTCCCGTCTCTGCCGCAACGGCGGCACTGCACCGCGCGGTGCAAGACACCGCCCGCATCGCGGACGTCGCGTTGTGGCTGTCGCTCAAAAACACGTGAGCAAAAGGCTTCCCCGTGCGAGGAAGCCTTTCTTTTTTATCGTATGACGCGCGCTTCCAAATAATAGCGTTTATCCTCTGCGTGACCCATCGAAAAGGTCTTACGCGGCAGTGAACCGTCCTGACGGATGGCGGGGAACAGATCTTCCTTCCCCATACCGTCAAACAGGAAACCGAGCGCCCCCTCCGCTGCACACAGACGGCGCACCGTCTCCTCGCCGTGTATGTAGTCGATGCCGACGGCGGGGTGTTCCTTCAAATACGCATCCAAAAACGTCTGCAGGGTACCGACGGGCAATTTGGACGTAGGTGCCAGATGCAACACCGTCTCTTCCGTTGCGGTCACGCAGGTGACCGCCTGCGTTCCCTCGCCTTCGCCGCACAGTGCGGTCAAGCGCGCCGTCACATCGGCGATGTCTGCATTAAACAGCACGCGGTAGATGGGTTCAAACTGAATGGAATCGTCGTGGATATTCACCACTTCCACCAAGGCGTAGCGGTTCTTCGGGTTGGGATCCAAACGGTAGCATTCCTTGGCGGTGGCCAGCGAATGATTGCCGTCGCCCACCGCAAACAACAGCGGATCGTCCTGCCCGTCCAGCAGGGCGGCGAGTGCCGCTTTCACCTTGTTCTGCGACGCTTTCGCAAGCAGGGTGCCGCGGATATGCCCGCCGCCCTGCATCAGATCGAAATCGTACACCACATCGCCCGCCGTACCCGCCGCCCCGAACACGGTATGGTTCACGTCGTCCATCAAGAGCAGCACGTGCGGCAATTCGAGCGGTGCTTCGCGGCGGATCGCCACGCGGGGCGGAATACGTTCCACCACCGTCTGTTCGGTCGCGCGGATAAGGGTCTTACTGCCGGGGCGATAGTCGTACTCTTCCAGATCAATGACACCGAGAAGACCGCGGCGCACACCCGCCGAGGTCTCCCGCTCGATATACACCATACTGTCGGGATGCTCTTTCAGCACCCCATCCGCCAGATACTGCGCCATTGTGCGGTTGATCGCCGCAATGCGCGGGGCGGGATCTTTGTTCAAATAAATTTCGGGCAGAGTAACACGCAAAGCGGAGGGAGCCTCCCCCACCGCGGCTTCCACCGCGTTCCAGTAGTCCGGCTCGGAGGTGTATTGGTCACACGCTACCACCGACCACGTATCAAAACCCGCTTGCGGCAACAAAATATCTGCCGCTTGTAATCCGAAATGCTTCATTTTTCGCTTTCTCCTAACAAAAATTCTTGTAACTCCGCCACGGTATCCACAATGTGTTCCGCCCCCGCTATCGCGAGTTCGTCCCCTTCGGCGTAGCCGTACCGCACACCGACGGCGCGCATCCCGTTTTGGTGAGCACCCTCAACATCAAAACAGCGGTCGCCCACCATCCACACGTCGTCCGCCGTCACGGCGAGACGCGCCATCGCTTCGGCAACGACCTCAGCCTTTTCCACACGGTGACCGTTCAGTTCACTGCCGACGATCGCTTCAAAATACGGTGCAAGTCCGAAATGCTCCAGTATCTTCACCGAAAACACGGTGGGTTTGGAGGTCGCGACCGCGAGGCGCACGCCCCGCTCACGGAGGGTGCGAAGCATCGTCTCCACCCCGTCGTACACACGGTTTTCAAACATACCCACGTCCGAAAACCGCACGCGGTATTGCCTGAGCGCTTCCTCCGCCTGCTCTGCCGACAGTCCGTGCCGCTCGATAAACGACTCCTTGAGCGGCGGCCCGATATAGGGTGCGAGCTCCGTGCGGTCGGCCACGTCGATGCCGAAATGCGCCAGTGCAAACTGCACCGAACGGGTGATCCCCTCAAACGGGTCGGTCAGCGTTCCGTCCAGATCAAAAAAGACGACCATCAGAACCCCTCCTTTTGTTGTATCATCATAACACAAACAACGTCAGTTGACAAGTTATTCCGAACAAAAAACTATTGTCAAAATGCGGAAGCAGGTGTATGATATGCGTTGGGGCAGTTTTGACAACGTGACCGTCAACGGGCTATACCGATCCCACCATTCTTTCCAAGACCGAGGGCGAGGTCATACTGAAAAATTCCACCCCCATAAAATTCCAACTTACCGACGTGCTTCACGATCGGTACGTATAGGGTGAGCATTCAAACCCAAACCCGCCGTAAAGCGGGATATTTCGGTGTTTTTTGCTTCGCCCGTGCT
>CAZESL010000137.1:0-4286 GCA_964515215.1 uncultured Eubacteriales bacterium | reverse complement strand
TTACGGGCGATATCCTGTGCCGCGGTCGAAACAGTGCGAGCGATAGCGAAGCAATACTGTTTCGGGCACCGCAAACGGACATTCTCCACGACCGACCGCACAATACGGTTCACACGGTAGGGTGCGGCGTTTACGACGCACCGCGGGATTGCCGCGCGAACCTGTATGATGGGGTTGGTTTTGGCACGGACAGGCGGGGACGCCTGTCCCTACAACGCCCACCACATTACGCGTTCGGTCGTATAACGGGACGTCGAGGGCGCGGTCCCCTACCGTATAACATGAATCGTGCGGTAGGGGCGGCGTTATACAATTTTCTGTAAAATCGTGTTGAAAGTTTCCTGAAAATCCTGTATACTATCAAGCAGAAAGGGATGATACGATGCAAGAGATCAAATGCCCGCGTTGCGGGGAACTTTTTCAAATAGATGAGGCGGGCTATGCCGAAATCGTGCGACAGGTGCGGGATGCCGAATTCCAAAGGGAATTGGAACGACGTGAAGAGGAGTTTGACCTGCGCCGCGAGAACGCTCTGCGCCTTGCCCGTGCCGAGCAGGAGAAGGCGCGTGCCGAAGCGCTGGCCGCCAAAGAGGCGGAAATTGCACAGCAAAAGCAGGAGATGGCCGCTTTGCAGGCGAAATTGGCGGCGGGGGAGACCGAAAAGCAACTCGCGATCCGCGAAGCGGTAAGCGAAAAAGAACACGAACTTGCCGAACGTGCCACCGAGATCACCCAACTGCGCGGACAGTTGCAAAGCAAAGAGACCGAACGGCAACTGGGTGAAAAATCGTTGCAGGAGCAATATGAAGCGCGCCTTCGCATGAAAGACGAGCAAATTGAATATTACAAGGATTTCAAGGCGCGGCAATCCACCAAAATGATCGGTGAGAGCTTGGAGCAGCACTGCTTGAATCAGTTCAACTCTCTGCGTATGACGGCGTTCCCGCGTGCGTATTTTGAAAGGGACAACGATGCGGCAAGCGGCAGCAAAGGGGATTTTATCTTCCGCGAAGCGGCGGAGGACGGTACCGAATTTATCTCCATTATGTTTGAAATGAAAAACGAAGCGGACGAGACGCGTACCAAACATAAAAACGAAGATTTCTTCAAGGAGTTGGATAAAGACCGACGGGAAAAAGGGTGCGAATATGCCGTGTTGGTCTCGCTGTTGGAAGGAGATAATGAGTATTACAACGCGGGCATTGTGGACGTATCCTACCGTTACCCGAAGATGTACGTCATCCGTCCGCAGTTTTTCATCCCGATGATCACGCTTCTGCGTAACGCGGCACTCAATTCGTTGCAGTATCAGCAGGAGTTGCAGGTGGTGCGCAATCAGCAACTGGATATCCTGCATTTCGAGGAGAATATGAACGCCTTCAAAGCCGGCTTTGCGCGCAATTACGAGTTGGCAAGCCGTAAGTTCGGCGATGCCATTGCCGAGATCGACAAGTCCATCGCACAGTTGCAAAAGGTGAAAGAGGCACTCACCTCTTCCGAACGCAATCTGCGTTTGGCAAACGACAAAGCGCAGGATCTGAGCATTAAAAAACTGACCAAGAACAGCCCGTCGCTGAAAGTGATGTTTGATGAGGCACGTCAACAACAGACGGGAGACGCAGAATAATAAAAAACGACAGTTTGCACTTCGCGTGTAGCAGACTGTCGTTTTGATCTATTTATGGGGTTGCAGTGCCGCGTGTAATCGCAAAAAACGCGGGGCAGGGGAGCACAGGCGGTCGATCAGGCGTCCCATTAAACGGATCCGTGGGGCGTTGATGGCGGTGGTTACCAACGTGCCTGCACCAATGCTGTGAAACGAGCGGTAACCGATGGTTCGCCAATCGAAGTGAGATGCATCGTCAAACAGGGTGAAAGCGAGAATTAGCGATAAAGCGAGTAAGCACATATCGAAATACGATTTCATTTTGTGCAAGGGAATGCGAAAACGGTCGGAGACTTCCGCCACAAACAGTTCAAACACCTGTAACGGCAGATAGGTGCGAAAAAAGCACGCAACGCCGAATGCTACGCATACGTCGCCCGTGAGCAGCAGTATCCAGCGCAGTGCCACGGTGTTGCAGGAAACGAAGCTGAGCAAAAAGAGGAACAAATTCAGTGTATACCCGTATATCACGGCAACGGCAAAGGTGAGAAAAAACCGCAGGTTACAGCGGTGCACCAGCACGATCAGCAAAAGGAGAAGCGCGCCTTGCACCAGATATTCGGTCACACCAACGGTGAAGAACGGACATAAAGGAGCAACCGCTTCGGAGATCACGAAAGCGGGTGCCGCGATCATGGAAACACCCAGATCCGCTTCGCTGCATATTGCCACGCCCAGTGCAACAAACAGGATACCCAGGAGCCACAAAAGTTCGCCCGCACGTTCAAATTTTTTCATTACCCATCCCGCCTTTGCCTAAAATTGCGCAACATAGCATAACAGAAACGGCGCGAAAAAGCAAGTCTGAAAGGGACTATGCACCACTTGGCAATAGTTTGATCGCGAAATCATCATCCCACCCGTGTAATGATAGAGTGTAGTTGTTCGATAACTGAAAATGAATGGTTGCGGGTAATTCAACGGGGTTTCCAAGCTTTGACTCATCAAAGCCGTTCGCGTTCCACGGCCAGCAATCGGTTGTGTCAACATGAACTTGATTGATGGCGGCGGTATAGTCTGCGTTAAAAGCGCCGTATACGTTGCCGATATCGCAGAATTCTTCGTCACCATCTTCGATATACTTAAGGGTTGGACCGGTTAGCGTGTATTCCGGTTTGCCAAAAACGCGCCACTTAAATAAACCTTCTGCTAAAATCAATAAATCAAGCAGCATATCTTCAAATTGAATTATCAATTCAGAGCCAATATAGTAGTTAACATAGTTTTTTCTTACTTGAAGTGGATCGGCATAGTTAGTTGCACTGACATATATGGTTTTGATATTTTTTCCAAGGCACAAAGTATTCAAAAAGTCACAAAAAACCTTAGCCGAGTAGCACCATTCAAAATCTTTGTCAGGAAAGTTAAAAGTGTAAAGTGGTGTTTTGCCAAGCAAATCCCAATCGGTTTTTGAAAGTTGTTCACGGATTTGGTCCCGCATAGAAACAACATCGGCTTTACTTATATTACACTCAAAGTCAAATTCAGCATCATTGGGGTTACGTTTGTAACGAAAAGACCAAGAGTTTGGAGAATTGATTTTAAATGAATACGGATAGACGCAATGATTATCCATTATCCAAGGGATATAGTAATAAAGTTCCGAGCCAGGCGACAATTTTCCGGATAAGTAATCCTCGATCTCAGACAAAAGTTCTCTTATACAGTTGTCGCTACTTTCACTGCGGAAGTGATGAGCGGTTCCATTGTGATTAATATCAAAATCCATACCACAGAGAATATAATCAGAAGAAGCGTATTTGCTATAGTGAGGTAATGGGTTGACCTTGACGGTAATTTTATCAATCATACAAACACCTCTTTCATAGTTTAGGCATAGTTTGCTTTAATTATAGCACACCTTGTGTCCGATAAAAAGGACTTTAAAGTGACGCGGCCCCTGTCAAGTAGACATTTTTCGTGGACACCTGCTATGCAGCGTGGGCATAACGGACTTCCATCAGGGGGTGTCCTGTCTTGAACTGTATTCGCTCATTATTGTAAAAACGAATGTATTCATCCACAAGCGCTTTGGATTTTCACGGTTTTTAGTGAAATCGTTCGCTTACGCTCAGGGTGAAATAATTCGCTTCGCGAATTGTGAAATTTGATGCTCACGCATCAAGTGAAATTAAATCCACCCACTCGCCGTCGAGGCGAATTTCGCTGTCCGAAGGGTCATTTCGCTGCCACAAAGGATTACTTCACACAAAGTAAAAATTTCCATCATAGCACGAGGACAAAAATTCCGAGGCGTTTCGTATTCAAAATGAAAAACATCTCCCGTTTCTAATCCAAGTCTGCAATTCTTTGCTTCTCCGTCAATTACCTTTACATCAAAAGCCCAATCTTCAACAATCCATTTTTTATTTGTTGTTCTCCTTTGCGGTGTTGATAGAAGATATCAGCATTGCTCTAATGCTCGTGCAAGCAGAATCAAACGATTTATATTCACTTTCGGTGATGTAGTTTGTTTTATGCAAAAGCTCTAACCAATATCCCGTTTCATTTGCTTCCTTGAGTGCAATTTGAAACTTGGCAATAAAATCCGCCTTACCGTGAGCATACTGAGCCTCACGAATATTTGCGCCAATAGATGTACCGCTTCTGCCAATTTGAT
>CAZESL010000136.1:0-4287 GCA_964515215.1 uncultured Eubacteriales bacterium | reverse complement strand
CGTCACCATCCTGCGCGCTGTGCACAAGTACAAGGATTCCCGCGAGCAGGTCGAGTCCCGCGTCCACAAGCGTCTGATCGACATTCTCAGACCGTCTAACAAAACAGTTGAGGCCCTGATGGGGCTTGAACTCCCCGCCGGCGTGGAGATCGAGATCAAACTGTAAGAACTTCGGTTAACTGCAGTAGGATCGGGAACCGAGAGGTTCCGAAATCCGCAAAGCGAGGTCATGTTGGCCACAAGCCAACCAATAACCAAGGAGGTAAAGACAAATGCAAAAGAGCATCATCGGTAAGAAGATCGGTATGACCCAGATCTTCGACGAAAAAGGCAACGTCGTCCCGGTGACCGTCATCGAAGCAGGCCCTTGCGTGGTCGTGCAGAAGAAGACGGCGGAAAACGACGGCTACGAAGCCGTCCAGGTCGGTTTTGGCGATATCAGCGCCAAAGCGGTGACCAAGCCCCTGAAAGGGCACTTTGAAAAGGCGGATGTCGCGCCGAAGCGTACGCTTCGCGAGTTCCGTCTGGAAGATTGCAGCGCGCTGAACGTTGGCGACATCATCAAGGCGGACATCTTCGCTGCGGGCGATCACGTGGACGTGGTCGGCACCAGCAAGGGTAAGGGTTACGCCGGCGCCATCAAGCGTTGGAATCACGCTCGTTTGAAGGAATCCCACGGCACCGGTCCCGTGGCGCGTCACGCCGGCTCGCTCGGCGCGTGCTCGTCCCCGTCCCGCGTGTTCAAGGGCACCAAGGCTGCCGGCCATCTGGGTGCTGAGCGTGTGACCGTTCAGAACCTCGATGTCGTGAAGGTCGATGCGGAGAACAATCTGATCGCTGTACGCGGTGCCGTTCCGGGCGCCAAAGGCGGCATCGTGATCATCTCCGACAGTGTGAAAGCCTAAGGGAAGGAGGAAGAACTATGCCTACCGTTTCTGTATTTGACATGAAAGGCACCAACACCGGCTCGCTGGAGTTGAACGCTGCCGTGTTCGGCATCGAACCCAACAAGACCGTGTTGCACAGTGCTGTTGTGAACTATCTCGCGAATCAGCGTCAGGGCACCCAGTCCACGCTCACCCGTTCCGAAGTGAGCGGCGGCGGCCGTAAGCCGTGGCGTCAGAAAGGTACCGGTCACGCCCGTCAGGGTTCCACCCGCGCAACGCAGTGGATCCACGGCGGTATCGCGCTCGGTCCGAAGCCGCGCGACTATCGTTACGCTCTTCCGAAGAAGGTGCGTCGTCTGGCAATGAAGTCTGCTCTCTCCTCCAAGGTGGCGGCAGAGGAAATGCTGGTCGTTGACGGTCTCGCTCTCGAAGCGATCAAGACCAAGTCCATCGTGTCCATGCTGAACGCGCTGGAAGCGGACTGCAAAGTCCTGCTGGTGCTGGCGGAAAACGATGAGAAGATCATCAAGTCCGCTCGCAACATCCCCGGTGTGAAGACCGCGCAGGTCAACACGCTGAACGTGTACGACATCCTCAACTGCGATAAGTTCATCGTGGCGAAGGAAGCCGTTGCTATGATCGAGGAGGTGTACAACTGATGAACGCTCGTGACATCATCATCGCGCCCGTCATCACCGAAAAAGCGGTGAGCGGTCTGCCGGAGAAAAAGTACACCTTTAAAGTCGCCTCGGGCGCCAACAAGATCGAGATCGCGAAGGCTTGCGAAGAGATCTTCGGTGTCAAGGTGCTGAAGGTGAACACCATCAGCATGAAGGGCCGTTTCCGCCGCATGGGTCGTAACGAGGGTTACACCTCCGACTGGAAAAAGGCGATCGTGACCCTGACTGCCGACTCCAAGACGATCGAGTTCTTTGACGGTTTGTTCTAAGAACATCACCTACGGCAATGTATGGGAGGAAAAGATCTCCCGCCAAGCCAACAATCATAGGAGAGTGAATAAGAATGCCTATCATCAGTTATAAGCCGACGACCAACGGTCGCCGTGGCATGACGACGATGGACTACAGCGGCCTGTCGAAAGTGGCTCCCGAAAAGAGCCTGCTCGCTCCGCTGAAGAAGAATGCCGGCCGCAACAGCTATGGCCGCATCACCGTTCGCCACCGTGGCGGCGGCAACCGTCGTAAGTATCGTATCATCGACTTCAAGCGTAACAAGGCGGGCATGGCCGCGACCGTGTTGACGCTGGAGTACGATCCCAACCGTTCCGCGCACATCGCGCTGGTGCAGTATGAGGACGGCGAGAAGCGTTACATCATCGCTCCTCACGGCCTCGCGGTTGGCGACAAGGTCACCTCGGGTGCCGAAGCGGATATCAAGCCGGGCAACGCCCTGCCGCTTCAGAACATCCCGACCGGTACCTTTATCCACAACGTGGAACTGTATCCCGGCAAGGGCGCGCAGCTCGCGCGCAGCGCCGGCGTTATGGCTCAGCTGGTCGCAAAAGAAGGCGGCAAGGCGCTGGTGCGTCTGCCTTCCGGCGAAATGCGCTACGTTCCTGCGGAGTGCATGGCGACCATCGGTCAGGTCGGCAACATCGAGCACGAAAACGTGCACATCGGTAAGGCCGGCCGTAAGCGTCACATGGGTTGGAGACCCACCGTCCGCGGTTCTGTCATGAACCCCTGCGATCACCCGCACGGTGGTGGTGAGGGCAAGTCCCCCATCGGCCGTCCCGGCCCTGTTACCCCGTGGGGCAAGCCCGCACTGGGTTACAAGACCCGCAAAAATCATAACCGCTCCGATAAGTATATCGTGAAGCGCCGCAACAGCAAATAAGCGAAAGGAGAATCAGGATAATGGGCAGAAGTGTAAAAAAAGGACCCTACGTGCAGCCTGTGCTGCTTAAGCGCGTCCAAGAAATGAATGCCGCCGGTGAAAAGCGCATTTTGAAGACCTGGAGCCGTTCTTCCACGATTTTCCCGGATTTCGTGGGTCATACTTTCGCGGTGCATGACGGGCGCAAGCACGTGCCGGTGTACGTCACCGAAGATATGGTCGGCCATAAGCTGGGCGAGTTCACCCCCACCCGTACGTTCAAGGGCCACGTCGGCTCCAAGACGTCGAAGTAAGCGGTTGAAAGGAGAGAATTGAAATGGAAGCTAGGGCGCAAGCAACTTACGTCCGCATTTCCCCTCGCAAAGTCAAAATCGTTCTCGACCTCATCCGCAATAAGCCGGCTGATGTCGCGATGGCGATCGTGAAAAATACCTCGAAGGCCGCCTGTGAGCCGATTGAGAAACTGCTCAAGTCGGCGATGGCCAACGCGGTGAACAACCACAACATGAACGGTGACGCCCTGTATGTGGCCGAGTGCTCGGTGAGCGGCGGCCCCATCATCAAGCGTATCCGTCCCCGTGCTCAGGGCCGTGCGTTCCGCATCGAAAAGAGAACGTCGCACATCACCCTGGTGCTCAAGGAACTGGACTAAACGAGGAGGAGGAGAGTTATGGGACAGAAAGTGAATCCTCACGGCCTTCGTGTCGGTGTGATTAAGAACTGGGATTCCCGCTGGATCGTGTCCAACAAGGATATGGGCGATACCATCGTGTCGGACTACAATCTGCGTAAATACCTGAAGACGACTTTGTATGCCGCCGGCATTTCGAAGATCGAGATCGAGCGTGACGCCTCCCGTGTCCGTGTGCATATCCATTGTGCGAAGCCCGGTGTGGTTATCGGCAAGGGCGGCACTGAGATCGAGAAGCTGCGTTTGACCTGTGAAAAGATGCTGGGTAAGACCACCCTCGTGAACATCGTTGAGGTGAAGAGCCCGGATCTGGATGCTCAGCTGGTTGCCGAAAACATTGCGGCTCAGTTGGAGAAGCGCGTGTCCTTCCGCCGTGCGATGAAGCTGGCGATCGGCCGTGCGATGAAGCTTGGCGCGAAGGGTATCAAGACCCAGGTTTCCGGCCGTTTGGGCGGTGCGGAGATCGCGCGTACCGAGCAATATCATGAAGGTACCATTCCGCTGCAGACCCTGCGTGCGGACATCGACTACGGCTTCGCGGAGGCGAACACCACCTACGGCCGCATCGGTGTCAAGACGTGGGTGTATCGCGGCGAAGTGCTTGCGGGTGCTGCGAAGCCCCGTCGGGAAGGAGGCCGCAAATAATGCTGTTGCCGAAGAGAGTAAAATATCGTCGCGTGCACAGAGGCCGCCTCACCGGTAAGGCCTATCGCGGCACCACCGTGAGCCACGGTGAATACGGCCTGATGGCGACGGAGCCGGCATGGATCACTTCCAACCAGATCGAGGCCGCCCGTATCGCCATGACCCGTTACATCAAGCGTGGCGGTAAAGTTTGGATCAAGATTTTCC
>CAZESL010000135.1:0-4366 GCA_964515215.1 uncultured Eubacteriales bacterium | reverse complement strand
AAACTTGCAGAACAAGGGCGAAGCCCTTCGTTCGGTATGCAGGTGAAGAAGATCACCGTTTTCCCGGCATCATAATGAATCACTAATCAAGAAATCCACAGACCCGAACGTCTGTGGATTTCTTGATTTAACATATAGTAAACAGACTTTATCACATTTGTAAAGTTTCCACAAAATATTAATTATTTTCCACAAATACTCGATAAATTGCATTGACAGATGAGAGAAATTATAATAGAATAGTATCAAGCAAGAACGGGCGGTTTATGCCGCTCGGTACAATTTGTGACAAAAAAGGAGAACAGTATGAAAAAGCGCATTCTTTCGGTTTTGCTCTCGATCTGCTTGCTGCTCCCGTCGGTATCGGCGGCGGGTGTGCCGTTCGCTTCGGCAGCAGAGCCCTCGGACTACATCATCAAAGAGTTGCCCGCGTTTCAGGCAAACGTGACCGCAACGCTGACGGCAGGCGGTAGTTTGTGGACTTCGCCGAACGTGAAGTTTGACGCGGTCGATCTGACGAAATACGGCTACGACGAAGACCCTGCCAACGTCGGTTTCCAGATGGATACCTACGTTACGGGTGAAGAAGGGTTCATCAAATATATGAACAGCGGCTATCTGGGCGGTCAGATGGAGATCACCTCCAGCGGTGTGGCGGATAAAAACGAAGCCATGGCGTGGCCGAACAGCCTGGATTTCGGCGAGGGTGAATGGAAACGTATCACCATTCCGTTTTCATTGTACGCCAAGAGCGTCGGTACCTTCAACCCGAAGAACTTTAATTTTACTCGCGTTTACCTGAATGCTCCGGCGGCAAATGCTCCGGCAGAATATTTCGGTGCCACGGGTACGTTCAAGATCGCGAACCTCTGCATCGTGGACTTGCGTGTTCCCGAAGAGGAACGCCCCACCACGGAAGAGATGCCGCTCGGTGACGGTACGTTTGAACCTGAAGCTCCCGTGTGGAAAGAAGTGGAGTTTACCGCGGGTTACGACGACAGCGTGAAGTACGTGGCGGGTTACAACCTCGCAGATTACGTTACGGAGCACGAAGCGGCACTGCGTGAAAAAGGCTTTGACGGCAGCGACTATACTGCGGTGGTCAACTCACTTTTGGAAGGCTTGAGTGTAGCGGGCGGCGGTGCGCTGTTTATCCCTGCGGGTCATTATCCCTTCTACGGTGAGGTGCGTATACCTGCAGGTGTGACCATTGTCGGTGAATGGTCAAATCCCGATGAAAACCCCGAAATTCGCGGCACAGTGCTGGAAGTGTACGGCGGACGCGGTAGCGTGGACGGTGCGCCGTTCATCACTATGGGCGGAAGCGCCAAATTGACGAATCTCAGCATCTGGTATCCCGAGCAAACGATTGAAAACGTGGCGCAGTATCCGCCTTCCGTCGGCACGAACGGTTACGCCGTGGTGCAGAAGGTGACGCTGGTCAACTCCTATTTCGGTATCCAGAATGTCAATACCTGTAACTCGCCCAATGCATGGGACGTGTACGGTACCCCGCTCAATATCGGTATCGATTTCGATAACGTTATTGATATTCACCGTATTCAGAACATCCATTTTGCGGCAAAATATTGGGAGCGTTCGGGTTTGGCAAACGCACCGACCACTGCGACACAAAAGCAGTTGTTGGAAGAACAGTTGTACAACTATGCGATCGGTATCACGGTACGCCGTATCGACTGGTCGTACGTCGGTTTCAGTGATATTAAGGGTTACAACATCGGTCTTTTCTTTGATCTCGGCGCATCTTATCCGAACGGTCAGTGTATGTCGATGGAATTCACCAACTGCAAATACGCCGTGTTTGCCTACGGTATCAGCGGCTGTTCGGAAATGCTGTCGGATTTCGTGATCAAGAACTGCGAATACGGTATCTATACCGACGCCGATGCCGACGGTATTTTGCAAATGGCGAATATGGAGATCTCGGCAACCAAAGAGGCCATTCATCAAGGCGGTAAGGTGCGTATGAGCATCGTGAACTCCACCATTCGCAGCGGTGAAGTGGTACTCGAAGGCGGCAACAACATCTTTATGAATAACGAATTCCTGACGTTGGCGCCGCACATTACGATGGACAGCGGTACGGTATCCGCCATCGTAGTGGGGAACACCGATTCCTTCGGTGATGAGATCGAATACGATAACAAGGCGTCCTGTGCTTTGAGCTATTCGAAAGAAAAAGCAGACATTGCCGAACACACGCCCACAACGCGTGAGGAACTGTTCAAGGATGAGGATTACGGCCCGAAAGGGGATACTGTTCTTCTTCCGCAGGATATCGACGTCAGCGGTGCGACCGACGTGACCGAGAAATTGCAGGGCTATCTGACCGAACTCGGCGAACTCGGCGGCGGTACGCTGTACCTTATCCCCGGTATCTACCGTGTGGAAGGCACTCTCTCGGTTCCCGAAGGGGTGGAATTGCGCGGTTCACTCGACGTGGGTGCACAGCCGACGGCAAAGAACACCATCTTTATGGTGTACACACCGGTCGAAAGCGGCAAGGATCAGTACACCTCCACCGCTACCATTACTCTTGCGAAAAACAGCGGTATTCGCGGTGTGATCTTCAACTATCCCGAACAGAACGCGACCTTCACCAAAGAAGCGGTGACGGTCGGCGAAGGGGATAAAGCGGTAACCGAAGATTGGTATTATTTCGACTTTGTGCAATATCCCTTCCTTGTGCGCGGTACGGGTGAGAACGTGTATCTTATCAATACCACCTTCCGTAACGCGTGGAACGGCGTGGATTTCAAGACCTACCGTTGCGATAACCACTATATCAGCTACTTGGCAGGTCATTGCTACAACCGCGGCGTGATGGTCGGCAACGGCACGACGGGCGGTGTGATCCGTGACATTCAGTTCAACTATAACTCCATCCTCAGCGCGCCCGGCAAATGGGCAGGCTACGGTGGGTTCGAAAATACCGGTGCGATCTCGGCAGGTTTCCATCAGCAGATGCAGGCGCAGTTCAACAACAACGCCATCGTCATTCAGCTCGGTGACGTAAACGATCAGATCGTGTACGATTGCTTCAACTATGCAGGTTATATCGGCACGCATCTGGTAGAGGAGAACGGCGAAGCTGCCAACGTGCGCCTCTTCGGTCGCGGTGTGGACTACAACACGGTCGGCACCAAAGTGGAAGCGGCGGAAAATGTGGAATTTCTCAGCTATCAGGCGTGTGCGTTCAACCAGTCGGGTTCGAACGGTGGCACGGGTCGTTGGGCTGTCAACCAGGAAGAGAACCCGATCTACGACATTTGGGTGACCGATACCTTTGACGGTAAATTGTCGCTCGTCAACATGGTGGAATGGGGTCCCTCCGCCAATGCGGCGATCCGCGTGGACAGCGGCGAGTTGATCGTTTCCAATGCAACCATTATGCACGACAACACCAAGCGTTTTGAAATGAACGGCGACGGCGTTTTGAAGATGTATGCACTGCAGCTCGGCGGTAACTGGACGGGCGAGCTTGCAACGGACAATCAGGATCAACTCTTCATCAAGGGTGGCTGTTACACCATCGCACCGGCCGAACGGCAGAAGATGGGTGCGTTTGATTGGATGTATCTCAACCGTTCCCGCTGGTCGGTACCGACGAACGTGACCTTTGCCGACGGTGCGGAACTGATGGTGACCGAAGCGTTTGACGGTTATGAATTCGGAAACACCACGGAGTATCGTCTGTATGATGCTTCTTCCGTGACCGAGCGTCGCGGTGAAGTGCGTTTGCGTATGAAAGCCTCGCAAATTGTACAGGGTATCATGACGGGGCAGAACGCGAAGGAGAAGCCGGCATTTGAACTTACGAGCGGCAACGCGAATGATCTCTATCGCATTGAGTGGCGCTTTAAGGTGGATGGTATGCGTAACACCGCCGACAGTGAACTCTCATTGTCCTTGTCTACCATCAATCGTAACGTGCAAAACGTGGATCTGATCACGATCGACCGTGACGGTAACGTTTTCTTGAAGGATAATGCACAACTCGGTAAGATCGAGTTCAGCACGTACTACCGCTTGGCAGTGGAATACGATGCCCGCAGCAAGGATCAAAAGACTATGACGGTCTATCTCTTGAACGACAGTAACGGTGTGATCGCCAAAAGTGCGACAACGCTGATGCCCGATGCGTTCCAAGGGGACAACAATGTTTCCGGTTTCCTGTTTACTTCTATGGCGAACACGGACGAGGCACCCGAGACCGAAACCGATTGGACGCTGGATTACTTCTATGCACTGCGCAGTGATA
Source organism: uncultured Eubacteriales bacterium (assembly GCA_964515215.1). GTDB lineage: Bacteria > Bacillota > Clostridia > Oscillospirales > Acutalibacteraceae > SIG588. Next base: position 84 of record CAZESL010000135.1, on the reverse strand, counting down.
AGAGCACGCTTTCGGGCGGTGCGCGCGGTGACGTGGACGGCAACGGCAAGATCGACTCGACCGATGCGCGTTTGGTGTTGCAGT
>CAZESL010000134.1:0-4459 GCA_964515215.1 uncultured Eubacteriales bacterium | reverse complement strand
GCCGCCGCCACGTCACAGATCTGCGCCTCGGACTCTACCGAGCAGGGGCCCGCGATCATCGCAAAATTACCGCCGCCGATCTTGGTCGCCGTGCTGTTTTTGCCGCCGACGGTGATGACGGTATCGTCGGGGTGGAATTTGCGGTTGGCGTTCTTGTACGGCTCTTGAATACGCACCACGTCTTCCACGATATCCAACGCACGGATAAGGTCGATATCCAGGGTGGAGGTATCGCCGATCAGACCTAAAATGGTCTGCGCCGCACCGACGGTGGGATGCACCTCAATGTTGCGGGATTCCAGCCAGTGTACCAGATTTTCCAGTTGTTTTTCGTTGGGATTGGATCTTAACAAAACGACCATGACAAATTCCTCTTTTCTGTAATTTCAAAATGAAAAAGGCTTCGCAGCGGGTGCTGCAAAGCCTTTGTGTGCGATAATTCTTACACCGAAGTGCTCACACCGTTTGCAGACAAACCCGAAAAGACCTTACCAAAAAAATAGGTAAAGTAAAAGCTAAAGTAATATTCGGTTGCAAACAATGCGGTTTTCATACGAAACACTCCTGTTTTGAACCTCAACGCTTCATTTGTATCACAGTATAGCACGATTTTCGGATTTGTCAAGAGAAATTTTGACATTTTAAAGTGATAAATTGAAAAAATATGTCTTGCAATCCGCCGACATTTATGATAGGATGTATATGCCAAACTAACAGAATAGATGTGAAACAGGGGTGGATTCTCCCTTCTTGGGGATGAATAGCGCTTTTTTCGCGTATTTATTGTTGTGAATTTGATAAAAATGCAAATTCCGCCGATGATAGATACGTGATAAACCTATTTCACATCGTGTTAGTTTGGCGACTATCGGAGTTTGCGTTTTTTGTGCGGCTGCTTCGGTAGCCGCATTTTTTATTTTGAGGAGATGTCCACCGTGATGCGGGCGTGCGATGCACGCCCCTACCGTGTGTCTGCGGGAATCGCGCTAACGTTGTAGGGACGGGTCTCCCGACCCGTCTGTGCTCACAACCGCACAACACAAACCGCCTCCGCCCGTCAAAAGAAAATTTTAAAACTGTGCTGGCTGCGTAGTGACTTTGAAAAATTGGATTGCTATAATCAAGTTGGTTACTTATGATTCTGCGGTTAGCAGACCGCTTTTTAATAAATTGTACAGCAAAAACAAGAAGGAGGAAATAGGATGAAACGATTCTTATCTATGATTTTGAGTGTGGCACTGTTGCTGTCGTGTGTCAGCGGCATCACGCTGTTCACGACGGCAGAGGATCTGCCCGCTCCGTACGCCTACTTTGATACGGCGAACGGCAACCTCAAGGTTGAGGGTATGACGCTCGCAAATCATGGCGCTTCTCCCGTTGCCTCGCCCATCGGCGACAGCGGTGAGTACGGTATCAAGCTGACGGGCGACTGGCAGGGCTTCCGTATGGAAGGCGTGCAGCTGCCGACCGATACCGAAGTAGCGCTCATCATCGAATACTACGTCGATGCCGAACTGACCAACACGACCCAGTTGTTCCGTTATCAGACCCATGCCAACATGCCGGGCGAGATCCTGCCCGACGGTACTGACATCCACTGGGACGATATCTTCAACGATCAGGACAACATCAAGAACCGCGAGTCCGGTCTGCTTATCTACATCCTCACGGAAGAGGAAGTGGCGGCAATCAACGCCGGTGACTCGGTGAAGATCCTCGGCTGCGGCCCCGGCGCGAACATTTCCTATATCCAGTCGGTGCGCTTTATCGACAACCGGTACGTGAACGTGGGCGGCGACCTTGGCTTCGACTATATGTCCTTCGAAGAAGTGCCGCTGTGCGAGTACTATCCCACCATCACCGGCACGCAGAACTCGGGTATGACGTTGAGCCCGAGAGAAGAGGGCACCAATGCCGATACCGGTGAGGCAATACGTCACGCATACTTCACAGTGACCCAGTCGTTGGTGGAAGACAGTCAAACCTACCGCCCTGTGATGGTGCATCTCACCTTTAAAGAGGGCTGCGAGATCGAAACTTTTCAGATGCAGTATCAGATCGCCCGTCGCGATGAAAACAACCCGGTTGCGGAATGGGGTCATTACACCGTCACGATTGAAGACGGCATGGCGGAAGTATTGCTTGAAGATGCTTGCTTCGCGAACGAACTGAACGGTCTCGGCTCGCTCCGTTTACCCAATTATCCGTCTTGTGCGGTGGTGGACAATCTTACGTATCTGGCAGTCTACGCCGTGAAGGATAAGACGGCATTGACCGCTATTTTGGACACGGTGGAAGAAGATACCCTCTGCAAGACCTCGGCTTCGGTTGCGCAGTACATGATTGTTGTTGCCGAAGCGCAGGTGGTTGCGGATAATGCGTGGGCAACCGAAGAGGAGATCGCGAAAGCGGTCGCCGATTTGGAAGCAGCACGTGCGCTGCTTGTTGATTGCTCATGCGACGGTGAGCAGACGAGGGTAGGCTGTGTGGCACCGACTTGCCTTACCGTAGGTTCCACCGGGGATATGATATGCGTTGCTTGCGGTGCTGTTATGACGAGGGGGGAAGTTATCCCCGCGAAAGGACACACGTATGATACCGTCAGCGATCTCGATTGTAACGACTGCGGCGCGGTGCGGAAACCGTATATTATCAAGGAGTTCCCGCAATTCCATGCAGATGTGACGACAACCTTAGAACTCGGAACGATGGTATGGCCGAACTCGAAATTTATTACGTTTGATGCGATCGACTTGACAAAGTACGGCTACGACGAAGACCCCGCTAACGTCGGTTTCCAGATGGACACCTTCGTGTCGGGTGACGCCGCGTTTATGGAGTATATGAACAGCGACTATTTGGGAGGGCAGTTCGAGGTCAATTCCAGCGGTGAGTACGATAAAAATGAAGCGATAGCTTGGCCGAGTGTTCTGGATTTCGGAGAGGGAGAGTGGATACGTATCACTATTCCGTTCTCAGCATTCAGCGGCAGTACTTTTGATCCCGAAAACTTTAACTTTATACGTATGTATTTCGACGGATTGGGGGCGTCTGTATCTGCACAGTATGCAGGTGCGACCGGCACCTTTAAGATCACCAATCTCTGCCTTGTTGATTTGCGTGTTCCCGAGGAACATCGGCCCACCGCAGAAGAGATGCCGCTGGGTGTACACAGACATAGTCCGGTCGTTGAAAAAGCCTACGAAGTCACTTGTTTAGAGGACGGCTACACCGGCGACACGGTCTGTGACGGTTGCGGTGAGATCATAGCAACGGGCGAAATTATCCCCGCCACAGGTCATACCTACGGCGACGACAACCTTTGTGATGCTTGCGGTGATGACCTTGCACGGGATTACTACACCGCGACCGTCACCGACGGTAAACTCACCATCACCGACGTGGACACCGCCATCAGCGGGAAGATCAGTATTCCCGCCGTGATCGACGGGTGCCCCGTGGCGGCGATCGGCAATAACGCGTTCCGCGATTGCGTGAATATCACGGCGATCACCATTCCCGAAAGTATCGAAACCATCGGCAACTACGCCTTCAGAGACTGTACGGCGCTCACCACCGTGTACTACAACGCGGCAAACTGCACGTCGGCGGGTGTGAATGCCTACCCCGTGTTTTACGGTTGCACGGCACTCACCACGGCGTACATCGGTAAGACGGTCGAAGTTACGGCACCGCGGTTGTTCCGTAGTGCGACGGCGCTTACCGACGTGTATATGACGAAGAACACCACGGAGATCGCGACCAACACGTTCCATCAGTGTAACGCACTGGTCAACCTGTACTATGTGGGTACGGCGGGCGAGTGGGCTGCCGTTTCTGTGAAGTCGAACAACGCGCCGCTTGCGAACGTGGCGATCAGCTACAATGCGCCGTGCTTCGACGGACACGAGTGGACAGCGGATTGCGACAGCCTGTGCGAGTTCTGCGGTACCACGCGCGTGACGGTTCACGGCAATATCGTGGACGATGCGGCACTTGAGCCGACCTGTACCGAAACGGGTCTCACCGCGGGCAGTCATTGCGACGTGTGCGGCAACGTGTTCCAAAAGCAGAACGTCATTCCCGCCCTTGGCCACACGTGGGATGAGGGGACGGTCACGGTGGAGCCGACGTATGAAGCGTGCGGGTACCGCCGGGTGACCTGTACCGTGTGCGGTGGGACCGACCTCTTGGAGATCCCGCCGCTGACCCGTGCGGAAGTGCGCGACGGCTACTATTACTACGACGGTGTGAAGGTACCGAATGCGGGCTTGGTGAAGATCCACAACGATTACTATTACGTATTGGCGGGAGCAAAGGTGAAAACGGGGCGCTATTCCGTCTTTAATACCAACGGTTTGGATATTCCGAGCGGTATTTATTACTTCTTTGAAGACGGCAAGATGAACCTTGCGGCAGGTGTATACGAGGGCAAGTACTACAACGCACAGGGTATCGG
>CAZESL010000133.1:0-4558 GCA_964515215.1 uncultured Eubacteriales bacterium | reverse complement strand
GCGACAGCCTTGCCACCTTCGCCGCACCGAAAATCGCACGAAATTCTACTCGTTTAAATCGGGTTCGGACGTGCCGCCTCTGCTTGAAGCGAGTGTTCGGGTGAACACTCGCTTTTTGTATGTTAAGGAGGGTTTTCTATGCAACATTTTGACCGTTTTGGCGTGATGATCGACTGTTCCCGCGATGCCGTTATGACGGTGGAGCAGGTAAAGAAATATATCCTCATTCTCAAGAAGATGGGATATAACCAGGTGCAACTGTATATGGAAGATACGTACGAAGTGGACGGTGAGCCGTTTTTCGGGTATCTTCGCGGGCGCTATTCCCGTGATGAACTGCGCGAAATGGACGATTTTGCCTTTGAGAACGGGGTGGAATTGGTACCCAACGTGCAGACGCTCGCGCATATGACTGCCTTGCTTCGCTGGCGCGGTGACCTGCGGGATACCGAAAATATCTTTCTTGTGGGAAATGAGGACGTTTATACGCTCATTGACCGTATGTTTTCGTCTTTACGTGCTTCCTTCCGCACCGAAAAGATCCACATCGGTATGGACGAGGCGCATATGCTCGGTCGCGGTCGATATTACGATCAGCACGGCCCGCAGGACCGTGTGGAGATCCTGCTGTCCCACCTGCGCCGCGTGTGTGAGATCGCGGATAAATACGAGTTTAAGCCGATGATGTGGAGCGATATGTTTTACGCTCTCGCTTGCGGCGGTAACTATTACGTGACCGATGCGGCGTTTGATCCCACGGTGAAGGAGAAGATTCCCGCAAACCTCACGCTGGTGTACTGGGATTATTACACCCATGACAAAAAGCGGTACGACGGTATGATCAAAGGTCACCATCAGCTGAGTGATCGCATCGTCTTTGCGGGCGGCGCGTGGAAATGGGTCGGTTTTACGCCCCACAACGCGTACGGTAACCGCGCCACCAAAGCGGCGATCGCCGCTTGCAGGGAAGGCGGTATCCGCGAGGTGTTCCTCACCATGTGGGGGGATAACGGGGCGGAATGTTCCTCCTATGCTGTGTTGCCTTCGCTGTGCTATGCGGCGTGTATTGCCGAGGGTATCACCAAAATGGCGGATATCAAAGCGAAATGCTACGAATGGCTCGGTGTGAAGTACGACGATCTGATGTTGCTCGATCTGCCCGATGAACTCGAAAACATCAAAGACGGTGTGCCCACACCTTCGAAATATTTCCTCTATGCCGATTGTTTTGCCTCCATCTTCCAGAACACCGAAAAAGCGGAGTATGCCGAAAAGTACGCGTCGATGGCGCGCCGTTTGAACCTCGCCGTAAAACGGGCAGGGGAGTACGGGTATGTGTTTGATACGCTTGCGAAGCTGTGTGCGCTGCTGTCGGTGAAGGTGAACATCTGCACCCGCACGCGTGAGGCGTACGCGAGCGGAGAGGCGGCACAAATGGATGCCGTGATTGCGGATTACAAAAAGATGATCCGTTTGGCAAAAGTTTTTTATAAAGCGTTCCGTACCCAGTGGATGATCGAAAATAAACCGCACGGCTTCCACGTTCACGATGCACGCCTGGGCGGTCTTATACAGCGTATGCAGGCCTGTCACGATTGCTTAGCGGACTACCGCGACGGCAAGGCCGATTCTATTCCCGAACTTGAGGAGACCATTGTACCGTTTGCCGAAGGTTTGATCTCTCACAACGACTGGGCACAAGCCACGGGCACGAATCTGTACGGGTACTTGTACTGATACATAACAAACAAAAAGGGAGAAAATCGATCGATTTTCTCCCTTTTGTTTATTTAAGCGGTTTCAAGGTTACGCCGTCTTGCAGGTTCAAATGATACGTATCCACCAACCACTGTGCTTTTTCATACGAGTCATCGTCGCAGGCGTGACGTACCTCGTGCGCGTCAAAGCCGAACACCACGGGGGCACCTTCTTCACCCGCGATGCGCCAGAAGTCGTCGTGCGGGTAGAAGCGGTTGGTGCGGATACCCAAAAAGTTGATCTCCAGCGGCACGTTGCATTCGCGTGCCGCCATGCAGATCTTGCGCATTTCACGGTCGTAAAATGCGGGGTCACCCGTAAAGGTGTAGATGTCGGGGTGTGCCACGTAGGTGAACGCACCGCTGCGGATCGCATCCACCACCAACGCAGTGTAGGTCGCAAGTTCCTCGTTCGGCTTGTCTGCCCAGGTGGAGCCGAGAGCGTCGGGGTAGCATTCGGGTTTCAAAAAATGCTGACCTAAGATCAAATATTCGGCGCCGTAGTCGATCGCGTTTTGACGCATTTCCTCGAAGAATTCGGGATAATATTCCATTTCAAATCCCAAATGAATTTGAAGTTGATCTTTGTATTTTTCGCGTAACCGCTCGATAGCCGCACGGTACAGCGGCACTTCCGAAACCGACACGCGAAAGGAAGACTCCAACCCGTTCGGGAAACGAAAGGGGAAATGGTCGGAAAACCCCATGTGAGTGACACCGCCCGCGATAGCGCGCTGTACGTATTCTTCTTCCGTGCCGGTCGCGTGATGGCAACGGAACGTGTGGGTATGATAATTGTATTTCATGCGGTACCGCCCCTTTCAAACATAGTTTCAGTATAACACAAGGGGGAGAAATGTCAAGATTAAAGGTAATAAAAAGCCGCTCATTCGAGCGGCTTTTTATTACGATTATTCGTGGTGCGGTCCTGTTCCGTCGTGTTTTCGGAACAGCAGGGAGATGCACCAGACGGCGGCCAAGCCGACCAGTGTGTAGATGATACGGCTGAAGATGGCATCCTGCCCGCCGAAGATCCACGCAACCAGATCGAATTGGAACAATCCGATACTGCCCCAGTTGAGCCCGCCGATAATGGCAAGGATCAACGCCAGTTTGTCCAGCATAAAAGCGCCCTCCTTTTCGGTTTCTGCGATGCAGATACCGCACGGGGCGGCCTGCGCGGTTAGTATCACCCGCAGGCTTTTGAATTATGCAACAACAAAAAATTTAGAAATACCGTACCAAGGACACGACCTTGCCGAGAATGGAGACCTCGGGTACGATGATGGGTTCAAACGCATCGTTTTCGGGTTGCAGGCGGAAGTGTCCGTCTTCTTTAAAGAAGCGCTTTACCGTGGCTTCTTCGCCCACGAGAGCCACCACGATATCCCCGTTTTCCGCTGTTTCGGTACGGCGCACAATGACAACGTCGCGATCCAAAATGCCGGCATTGATCATACTGGTGCCGCTGACGCGCAGGGCAAACAACTCCTTTACGTCATAATGCCCCGTATACGGCACGTAATCCTCCACTTCTTCCACCGCGAGGATCGGCATACCGGCCGTCACACGGCCGATGAGCGGCACGCGACCTGCGGGCGGCACCGCTTTGGTGTCCGTACCTTTCACACGAATGGCACGGTTCAACCCGCTTTGCCGTGAGATGTATCCTTCATCTTCCAACGTTTTGAGATAGGCGTGCACGGTAGAGGTGGATTTGATACCGGCAGCGGTGCAGATCTCGCGTACCGTGGGAGGCAGACCGTCCTTGGCACGCTCCTGCAAAAATGCCAGAACAGCCTTCTGTTTTTTCGTCAATTCACCCATATGTTACCCGTCCTTTCCGAAATTGTAGCAAACTGTCGAACATTAGTTTCCTTTAGTATAACACACCTTTTCGAAAAAAGCAAACATTTGTTTGAATTTTTTTGAAAAATTTTTTGAGCAACAAAATAACACCCGAAGACATCTGCAAATGTCTTCGGGTGTTAGAGTTAGGTTTGCTTTATATTATGCTTCTTTGTAGCATTCAAAGATCTCATTCACGCGCGCGACGTCCGCCTCTTTATTCTTGGTAAGCAGGCTGACAAGAGGAACAACGACCATGGAGACCGCCATAGCGGCAACGCCCATTTCGGGAGACTTCGCCGCCGCCGCCGAGAAACCGGATTGCAGCGAGATCACCAGAGTGGCACCGCCGACGGTGAGAAGGCCGGAAAGAATACCGGCATACGCACCGATCTTAGTGATCTTCTTGGAGAACAAGCCCCAGATGTACGGGCCGATGAAGCAACCGGAAACAAGCCCCCACGAGAACGACATAAGACTGACGATGATCGGAATATTCTGCGTGGCAAAGATGAACGAGCAAGCGACGAACACGAAGCAGAGGATGCGCGTGGTGAGCATTTGGTGTTCGGGCTTCGTCTCTTTCTTACGTATCGCAGGGATCAGATCCACCGCAACGGCAGAGGCGGAGGTGAGAACGACCGCTTCCAAGGTCGACATAGAAGCCGAAAGCAAGAGGATCATAATGATCGCCAGGAGAATAATGCCGAGTGTGCCGTTACCGAGCACTTCCATAAGAACGGCGGGGATAACGGAGTCGATACCGCCTTCGGGCAACTGGCCGCCGAGGATGAGACGCGAGGTCGAACCGATGAGGTAAGCACCGCAACCGATCACGAGGCAGAAAATTGTCGAGATGATAGTACCGCGCTTGATGGCCGCCGTATCTTTGATGGCGTAGAACTTGCCGATCATCTGAGGAAGACCCCATGTACCAAAGCTTGTAAGCATAA
>CAZESL010000132.1:0-4573 GCA_964515215.1 uncultured Eubacteriales bacterium | reverse complement strand
ATCCCGTTTCAAACTTGTGTGAAACCCACGGCGGACGTGCAATGCGCGCCCCTACAACGCCCATCGCATTGCATGGTCGGTCATAAAATATCCTCAAAAGCACATTGACATGGCAAAATATGCTGTGGTATGATAGCAGCAAGGAGATGGTGACCGATATGTCAAAACGCGTGTTTTTGTTATGTAATGCTCATTTGGATCCCGTGTGGCAATGGGAGTGGGAAGAGGGTGCGGCGGAAGCGCTCTCGACCTTTCGTATAGCCGCCGATTTTTGTGAAGAATATGAAGATTTTATCTTCTGTCATAATGAAGCGCTGCTCTATCGGTGGATCGAGGAATACGACCCGCCGTTGTTCCGACGGATACAAGACCTCGCGGCTCGTGGTAAATGGCACATTATGGGCGGCTGGCATCTGCAACCCGATTGCAATATGCCGAGCGGCGAATCCTTCGTGCGGCAGATACTGATGGGGCGGAAATATTTTGCCGAAAAATTCGGCAAAACGCCCACCGTGGCTGTGAATGTCGATCCTTTCGGTCACACCCGCGGTCTGGTGCAGATCATGGCGAAAAGCGGACATACGGGCTACTTGTTCATGCGCCCGAGTCCTGAGCATTTGGAGTTGCCTGCCGAACAATTCCGTTGGCAAGGGTATGACGGCTCGTCGATCACGGCGGTGCGTATGAAGGGCGGCTACAATTCGCCCAAGGGCCGTGCGGCGGAAAAGGCACAGCATTATTACGACGAATGTTCCGACGGCAAGGAAGAACTGTGCTTGTGGGGTATCGGCAACCACGGTGGCGGCCCCTCCAAAAAAGATCTGGACGACCTCGGGGGCCTCATTGCGAAGGTGAAAGCGGCGGGCGACAGTATGGTGCACGCGACACCTGAGGACTATTTCGTCACGCTTGACGGCCAAAACCTACCCCCGTTTGCGCACTCCCTGCAATCGTGGGCACCGGGATGCTACACCAGTCAGATCCGTATCAAGCAGACCTACCGCGCGACCGAAAGCGCGTACTATATGACCGAGGCCATGGCGGCGCACGCCGCGATCGGTACGGGTATGGTATTCCCGCGTGAGGAATTGACCGAAGCACTGTACGATATCAACACGGTGCAGTTCCACGATATGCTGCCCGGCTCGTCCATTCAACCTGCGGAGGAAATGTCACTGCGCATGTTGAACCATGGGCAGGAGATACTCTCCCGCGTGCGGGCACGCGCGTTTTTTGCTCTTGCGGCAGGACAGCCGAAGTCCGCGGAAGATACCATTCCGATCTTCGTATACAACCCGTATCCCTATACGGTCAAAACCGACGTTACGGCGGAATTTATGCTGTGGGATCAAAACTGGGATCCTGAGTTCTTGCAACCCGTCGTGCACAGCGAGACGGGTGTGCGGTGCCCCGCCCAGTGTGAAAAAGAACACTCCACCATTCCGCTGGAATGGCGCAAACGGGTGGTGTTCCGTGCAACGCTCACGCCGATGTGCATGAACCGCTTCACCTGCGGGTTTGAAACGCTTCCCCAAAAACCTACCCCCACAGCCGATGTGCAGGGGGATCGCTACCGCCTTACGGGTGGAGGAAAGACGTTGCTGATCGACCGTACGAACGGTCGGATCGCCGCGTATTACGATGCAAAGCACACGTATCTGAAAGAAGGCGCGGGTGCAGTCGAGGTGTTCAGCGACAACTATGACCCGTGGTTTATGGAGGCGCACGCGTGGCGAGATAAAGTGGGAGAGTTTACTCTGCTTACCCCCGAAGAGACCGCCGAATTCTGCTGCTTGGATGCTCCGCTTCCCGCCGTGCACGTGATCGAGAGCGGCGACACCCGCACGGTGGTGGAGGCGGTACTGGGCTACCGCACCTCCCGCGCGGTGGTGAAGTACGTCTTTTCGGCAGACGGTACACTGGATATTCGGTTGCGCCTTTTGTGGAACGAAAAGCAAACGATGGCGCGGCTGTATCTGCCTGCCGCCTTTGGCGTGTGTGAATGTGTAGGCGAGCAAGCGTACGGTGCCGAGCCGATGCCGACCGATATGAAAGAAGGTGTGGCACAGCAGTATCAAATTCTGTGCGGCGAAGACGCGGCGGTGGCGGTCGCGAACAACGGCACCTACGGCATGGCGTTCGACGGTGCGACAGACACACTGCATATCACCCTACTGCGCTCACCGTCTTATTGTGCACACCCTATTCCGAATCGCAAGGTGATGCCGCAAGACCGCTATATGCCGTATATCGAGCAGGGCGAGCGTGACTTCGCTTTCCGCATCACGGCGGGTGCAGCGGCGGTCGTGCGTCGCGGGGCGGCGCGTACGGCACAACAGTTCAATATGCCGCCGATGGCGCTGTCTTTCTACCCCGAAGGTGCAGGCGAAAAACCTGCCGCGCCCTTCGTCCTGGCTGATAACGATACGGTGCAGTGGACGGCGTTGAAGGAGGCAGAAGACCGCAACGGATGGGTGGTGCGTTTGTTCAACCCGACGGACGAGGAACAAACCGCCGTTCTGCAATGGGACAACAGCCGCAGCACACTCGTCTTCGGTAGCTACGAGATAAAAACGGTACGGGTGACGGATGACGGTATGACCGAAACCGACCTTACCGAGGACATATAATGGAGGGTTTTTCTATGCACGAACTGTTAAACAAAAAAGGTTTTATATCCGATATGGACGGTGTGATCTACCACGGCAACCGTGTTTTGGTGGGTGTGGCGGATTTCGTGAACTGGATGATCGATAACGACAAAAAATTTGTGTTTTTGACCAATAGTTCCGAACGCACGCCGCACGAGTTGAGTATGAAACTGGAACGTATGGGACTGTCGGTCTCGGCGGATCACTTTTACACCAGTGCCATGGCAACGGCAGAATTTTTGGCAACGCAAGCACCCGGTTGCACGGCGTACGTGATCGGTGAGGCGGCGCTGGCAAAAGCCCTTTACGATCACGGCATTTATATGAACGACGTCAATCCCGATTACGTGGTGGTAGGCGAAACGCGCACCTACAGTTTTGAAAAGATCGAAAAAGCCATCGAATTGGTCAATCGCGGGGCAAAACTCATCGGTACCAACCCCGATATCACCGGTCCGACCGAGCGGGGCGTGATGCCCGCAACGGGGGCGCTGATCGCACCGATCGAGATCGCAACGGGAAAGAAAGCCTATTTTGTGGGGAAACCGAACCCGTTGATGTTACGCCACGGCCTGCGGAAACTGGATTGCCACAGCGAGGAGATCGCGTTTATCGGCGACCGTATGGACACGGATATCATTGCGGGTATCGAATCCAATATTGATACGGTACTGGTGCTCAGCGGCGTGACCGCGCGGGAGGATATCGATCAGTTCCCCTACCGTCCGAAATACATTTTTGACGGTGTGGGCGATCTTCTGAAATGAAGGTGAGCGCATGAAATTGTCTACAACGCTTGCCTCTCCCGAACAGAATTTGCGTGTGATGCACGCGGTCGGGCGTGACCTCTGCCGTCGGGCACAAATGTGACCGAACAAAACGCAATGTTCTTCCAAAATAAACCTATGGACGAACAAGCATAATTTTGGTAGTATAAAAATAGGAAATAATGCGAAAGGGAGAATGTTTTATGAAAACCTTTACAAAATGGCTGTCGGTTCTGTTGTCGGTCTGCTTGTTGTTGTCTTTCGCGGCGATCTCGGCAAGTGCCGCGGCGACTCCGTTGCCGAACGATAATTACGACCGTCCGCTGGTGACGGCGAAAGAGATCACCACCCGCCCGAACGTGGACGGCAAACTGGACGATGCTACATGGAAACAGGCGACTAAGTTCGAATTTACGCAGGAATCGCTTGCCGCAGGTGACGGCCTTTTGTGGTCGTATCCCGAGGGTGACGATTTCACCGAACTGCCGCCCGACGGTAACGGTAACGCGTACATCGGTTGGGATGCCGAGTACATCTACTTCGCCCTGCAGATCGAAGATGAAGAGCACGTGAACAACCGTGTGCAAGGTTGGGACTTGTGGCGTGAAGACTGCTTGCAGGTGCAGGTGTGCCACAGTACCAACGGTATGTTTGACGATTCCTCCCGTTATGAACTCGGCTTTGCGTACAACGAGTCACAAAACCGTCAGCTCGGTATGCGCTGGACCGACTACGATGTAGGCGACTTCCTGCGCGCAGGTTCCACTGTCGACATGAGCAAGGGTGCCGGTGCGGATTACTACTATTTTGTCGGCCGTGATGATGACGAGTATACTACGACTTACGAGATCGCGCTGAAGCATTCGTGGCTCGGCGGCGACGGGTTGGCGAAGGGCGAGAAGTTTATGTTCAGCTTTGCTCTGCATCTGTATGAAGAAAACCTGCCCCCCGCTTGCTTGGCGGATCCCGACGCTTACGACGGTTACTTCATGGAGTGGGCGCAGGGTCTGGTTACCGGTAAGACGATGAGCGAAGCGGGCATCATTACCTGCGGCGCGGGTTCTACCAGTGACACCGGTCAAACCACGACCACGACCACCACGACCACCACTACGACTACCAAGGCGCCGGATAACAACAATAACAACAATACTA
>CAZESL010000131.1:0-4722 GCA_964515215.1 uncultured Eubacteriales bacterium | reverse complement strand
TTGTGTCCTTACGGATACAACCCCTATGGCGGGCTGTTTTACTTCGTCTCTCGAATCAAATAACGCGGAACACCGATGATACGGCACGCGGCGAGTTCTTCGCCCTCCAACAAGCGCGGCTGATACATCGGATTTACAGGTACCAGACGCAGCCAATCTTCTCCCTCGGCAAATTCCACTTTTTTCAACGTGGCTTCTTCGGTGTTGTACAGCACCAATGCGGTCTGCCCGCTGTATTCCAGCGTGTCGGTCTTCAGCACCAGCACGGTGTCGTTATCCAAATACATCGGGTACATACTGTCGCCGCACACCCGCAACACAAAATAGTCCGACCGCGGTCGCCCGTGTAGAAAACTCATGGGAATCTCCACCGTATCGCCGTCCCACACCTCTTGCGCCAAATGCTCGTATCCTGCCGCCACTTCGCCGATGATCGGGAAGGTGACTACCTCGTCGGTCACGTGCGGCAGGGGATAGGTGAGTGCGCGCGGGCGCATTTCGTCGGTCTTGCCGAGTAACCACGCAATATCCACCTGCAACACCCGTGCCACCGATTCGAGTACGGGGATCTTGATGTTTTCGATCTTACCTTTTTCGTACCGCTGAATGGTCGAAAAAGCGACCGATACCTGATCGGCGATATCTGTCAAGGTGTACCCCAACTGTTTACGCCGTTGCTCCATACGTGCCCCGATCTTATAGCCGTCCCATTCTTTCATTGTGATCACTCCTTACAAAGAGAGTATATCACATATTTTTGCATAATGCAACATTTTTTTGCAAAAAGCCAATGCTGATCATTTCCGAGGAAATGATCAGCATTGGTTAAACTTTTTATACCTTTTTCAGCGCCACGGCGGTGCGGGCGGGGAGATAGAGATAAAACCCGTTGTCACCTTCGTGACATTCGGGGGTGTAGCGATACGCCGTATCCACACGTCCGAAACCGCCGAACGCGGTATCGTCGGTGGTGAGTACCGCTTGATACGTTGCCGGGGCATTCAATGGGATCCACAGCTTCTCTTCCGAACGGGTGGGGTGGAAGTTGAAGACGAAGATCACGTCTCCTTTTTGGTAGACCATCAAATTGTGATCGTTGTGTATCCAAAGCAATTTTGCGGATTTCGTGAGCAACCGTTCACGACGGAGCAGGGCGATCATTGCGCGGTCGAACGCTTCCAACTGCCCGTATCGCAAAAGCCCGTTATCCGCAAGACTCCACTGGCGGCGGCAGTAATGGTAACTCCAACCGTTGCCTTCGCGGGGGAAGTCGATCCATTCGGGGTGACCGAATTCGTTGCCCATAAAATTGAGGTACCCTTCACCTGCGAGGGTAGCGGTCACCAAACGGATCATCTTGTGCAGCGCCATGCCGCGGTCGATCACCGCACTCTCACTCGCCTTGTTCATCGCGGTGTACATTTCGGCATCGCACAGACGGAACATAATGGTCTTATCACCTACCAACGCCTGATCGTGCGATTCGCAGTAACCGACCGTTTTCTCTTTCGGACGGCGGGAGGTGAGTTCGTACCACAGCGCGTTCATATCCCACTGCTCGTCGCCCCGCTCTTTCAGCCATTTGATCCACAAGTCGGGCACGCCCATCGAAAGTCGAAAATCAAAACCGATACCGCCGTCCTTGATGGGGAGACACATACCCGGCATACCCGACATATCCTCTGCCACCGTGACGGCACGGGGATTCAGCGTGTGAATAAGCTCGTTCGCAAGTTGCAGATAGGTGATCGCCTCAAGATCGGTATTGGGGGAAAAATACATCCCGTAATTCGTGAACGCACTGCCGAGCCCGTGGTCGTGATACAGCATAGAGGTCACGCCGTCAAACCGAAATCCGTCAAAATGGAAGATGTCCATCCAATATTTTAAGTTGGAGAGCAGGAAGTGCAACACTTCATTTTTGCCGTAATTGAACAGCTTGGTGCCCCAGGCGGGATGTTCGCCCCGTGCACCTTCGTGGAAAAATTGATACGGCGTGCCGTCAAATGCGGCAAGCCCCTCGGCAGTGTTGCCTACCGCGTGGGAATGCACCACGTCCAGTAACACGGTCAGTCCCATCTTGTGGGCGGTGTTGATGAGTTCTTTCAGTTCACGTCCCGTACCGTAGCGGGAGGAGGGGGCGAAGAAATTGGACACCTGATATCCGAACGAACCGTAATAGGGGTGTTCCATCACCGCCATCACCTGAATGGTGTTGTACCCGAGTTTCTTGATGCGGGGGAGAATACGCGCGGTGAAGTCGCGATAACTGCCCACCTCATACGCTTCTTGCGCCATTCCGATATGACATTCGTAAATGAGCGGTGTTTTTGCAGGGCGGAAATCGGCATCGGTCCATTGAAAATCGTCCCACAGCACGTCGTCCACCTCGGCACACCACAAATACGTCACAGGGTCCTGCACCACGCGGGTCGCGTGGGTGGGAATACGGCGCAATACCTCACCGCCGTGATGAACAATCGCTTGTACTTTTTGTCCCACTTGCAGGGACTCGGGAGAAAGCGTTACCTCAAACACACCGTTTTCGAGGGCGGTCATCGGGCACGCGGTGATATCCCATCCGTTAAAATCGCCCGTGAAATACATAGCGTCGGCGGCGGGTGCCCATTCACGGTATACCCAGCCGTCTGCCGTTTTATGAATACCGAAATAGAGGTGGCTGTTCGCAAACGAGACGAGATCGCCGCCTTCCAACAGTTCGTCACGCTTTTGACGATAACTGTCCATGCGTCGTGCAATATCGTCTTTGTGTGCCGTCAAATAGGGGTCGATCTTCAAAATATGATAGGTCATACGCCGCCTCCTGCAAAACGAAATAGCCGAGGAATATATTCCTCGGCTATTAGTATACCACGGATCTGTGTCGAAATCAATGGGTTTGTGACCGTTTCCAAAGCGGGATGCTCAAGAGGGTCACGACGGTGCCGGCCAGCCCCACCCAAAACCAGGTGCCGAGTGTGGCGGACCATCCCGCATTTTCGGCGATCAGCGGGAAAGCATAGGTGGAAAGCGCACTGCCGGCGTAGGTGCAGGCGTTCAGCACGCCTGACACGGTGGATACGTTGTTTCCCTTCGCCATCAAGGGCGGCACGATACACACGAGCAGAAGGTTGGCACCGTGCATACACCCGTTCAGCAACGCGGAGAAAAGGACCGATACCGCAGCGTTGGACGCAGTGAACAGCACCAACATCAGTGAAGACAGCGTACCTGCGGCGAAAATGATGCCGGTGCAGACCATCGGGCAGGTGAACACTTTACGGTACAAAAGCCCCGCCAAATAGTGCATCGCCATGCCGAACAACGGCAGCAGCACCCCCGTGAGAATGGCGATCGCTTCGCCCAAATGATAGGTTTCGGAAATGTACGAGGGCATCCACGTAGTCACGCCGTCGCGCAGGATACCTTGCAGTACGATGGAAAGCATGACCATCACGCCAAGCAGCGAAAACAGCGGGGGTCTACTCGCTTTTTTGGCGGGTGCCTCGTTTTTGGTGATCGGGGTCATCGCGATCGAGGGACACAAACGCCACCACAGTAAAAGCCCGAAAATACCGAATGCAGCGGACACCCAAAACACGCATCGCCATCCGCTCATCACAATGAGCGCAGGGGAGAGAAGATATACCGCGATGGTGCCGAGCGAGCCGCCCCACGAGACTTTGATACAGTCGCGGGCGTATTCTTCATGCGTCAGTATAGAGGTGAGCAGTTTTACAATGGGCGGCCACATAAAGGACTGGGCAAATCCGTTTACACACCACACAGCGGTCATGGCCGCCGACGAGTTGCACAACGGCAACAGCGCATTCATGCAGACCGTGACGACGAGACCGAGAGAAACGAGATGTTTCGGCTGAAAACGGTCACCGAAAATGCCGCTGACGATCTGTCCCGCACCGTAGGTGATGAAACTGCCGGTAAGTGCCGCCGACAAAGCGGATTTCGAAAGCCCCGTGTCCGCCACCATTTCCGCGATGATCGCACCGTAGTTGATGCGGGTAACGTAACTGATAAAGTAAATAAATGCGCACAAATATACCGTGCGTCTCAGCGATGGACGTGTGTTCATTGTGAAATCTCCTCTATCAAAAACAGTTGCCGCAAAAAGTATATCCTTGTTTCAAAAGATCGTCTGCCGCACCGTGATATTCCTGCTTGTTCGACAGGGTGATGTCCTTGACGGAAGAGCAGGTCGGGCGGTGGATCTTCTTCGTGTTGGTGTTCAACACGTAGGCGGCAGTGACGGCATCGGTGGTCGTATCGGTCGCCTCGGCGCTGTCGCCGTTTGCATAATTGATGGTTACCTTCGGTTGGGCGTTGTAGCAGAACACGTTAAAGCAGATGCCTTCGCCGCCGTCTTCCACCGAATACGCTTCCATCTGCACACCGCGTGCCAGTAGTTCGTCCTTCACAAACCACGGGGTAATGCGATACATTACGTGGTTGTCCGTTTCCTTGATATAGTCCGCTATCATGTTTTCAAACGGAAGCATACCCTCTACGTTCATCCACCGCGTGCCGGTGATCAGATTTTGCGGGTTCGCATTTTCGCCCGAAAGTTGCCAACCGATCAAATGACAGCGGTTATAGAGATATTTACCGTCCACGTGATCGTATTTCGCTTGATTCCACCCCGACGGCTTCACGTTGCCGATCTCGCCGCGTTCACCGGTCGGCATGAGTTCCCGTCCGCAACAC
>CAZESL010000130.1:0-4784 GCA_964515215.1 uncultured Eubacteriales bacterium | reverse complement strand
CCCGTATCACGAAGAAGTATTGCACGAATATAGGTAACAAACGCTGCGGGGCCTACTGCCTTTACAAAGGATACGCCGTGATAGCTGGGGTTAGGATCGGCAATGGCAGGATACTTGCCGCTTGCCGCCCAATCGAATTTACCTGAGTCAACGATGATACCGCCAAGCGTTGTACCGTGACCGCCGAGGAATTTAGTAGCGGAATGTACCACAATGTCTGCGCCGTGCTCGATGGGACGGATAAGATACGGAGTACCAAAAGTATTATCTACTACAAGCGGCAAACCGTGCTTATGAGCAAGTGAAGCCAAAGCATCAATATCGGGAATGTCGCTGTTAGGGTTGCCAAGGGTTTCGATGTAGATGGCTCTTGTATTATCCTGAATAGCCGCCTCAACCTCTGCTAAATCGTGAATGTTTACGAAAGTAGCTGTAATGCCGAAGTTCGGGAGCGTGTGGGCGAGCAGATTATAACTGCCGCCGTAAATGGTCTTCTGAGCAACGAAGTGACCGCCGTTCTGACCGAGAGCTTCCAGTGTGTAAGTAATAGCCGCCGCACCCGAAGCGAGAGCCAATGCCGCAACACCACCTTCAAGGGCCGCAACACGTTGCTCCAAAACGTCTTGTGTGGAGTTGGTAAGTCTGCCGTAGATGTTGCCCGCATCAGCAAGACCGAAGCGAGCGGCTGCGTGAGCGGAGTTTTTAAATACATATGAGGTAGTTGCATAGATCGGTACCGCACGGGCATCGGTAGCAGGGTCGGGATCTTCCTGACCTACATGAAGCTGTAACGTTTCAAATTTAAGTTCTGACATGATTCCTGTTTCCTTTCATGATCGAATGTTTACTGTATCGTTTTTCAAAATGTTGTATACATCGACACATTCGACCGAAACGGAAATTGGCTCTGACAAACTTTTCAAAATCGTTTTCCATAGGGATTACCTGCCTTTAAAAAATAAATCGAAAGACTCCGATAAAGTTCCCGATCATAAACAAATATACGGCACACCGGATCATGCAGCCTGCGTATTTACTTCTGAGATGGAGAACATATCGGAACTTAAAGTGTAAAACGTCATGCACATCCCCGTCATCATAACAGCGGCTGACTTTTTGATGATACGAACGCCTCCTCCCACGAATTACCTACCAATTAGGTTGGTATAAGTATAGTACCATCTACCTACTTTGTCAATAGGTAAATGGCGTTTTTTGAAAAAATTAAAAAGCGTCGCACTTCTGCGACGCTTTTTAATTCGGTAATTTGTGTTTTGTGCCATACATGCTCGACCGACTGTGGATTATGTATCTCACGCAGTGTTTTTGCGGGTTTCATGCGGTTTTCCCTATTATAACGCACGGCTCTGCTTACTTCACGAGCAATTTATCAAGCGGCTTTTGCAGTTTTGAGCGAAACAGTTTGACCGTAACGCCAACCAACAACGCCGAAATCACGGTTCCTTCTCTCGTGCCGTAAAGTTTCCCTTCAAAGAAGACCAATGAAAGCACGACGGAAAGCATCACCCACGTAACGTCAAAAGCGATCTTCACGCTGCTGAAATCTTTCTTTATTACATCCGCAAGCGCTTTTACAAACGCTTCTCCGGAATTGAGGATCACATCTGCAATAACTCCAAGCGTTATGCCGAAACCGAGAACGACTATGCCGCATAAAACCAATATGAGCCGAACCGCGTAGGCGTCATTCGGTATCGTTCTGACCAACCACGATCCGAGGTCGGTAAAATAGCCGAACAAAAAGGATAGCGGTATTTGCAAAAGCTGTATCGGTTTAAAACGTTTTCGCAACAGCAGGATCTGTCCGAGTAATAAGAGGCAGTTTGAAACGGTAAGCCACGTTCCGAAAGAGAAAAACGTGAATTTGATACTGACGACGTTGGCAACGGATGAGATCGGAGAAACACCGAGTTCCCCGTGCTTGGTCAGCGCTACGCCGATCCCCATGAAGAAAAGGCATGCAATAAACAGCAAATAGCGTTTTACGGTCTCTCTTTTGGTCATATACTCACTCTTTTCCCGTTCCCGTCTTTATATCACTAAAATATATTTTAACACCTCGACAGCAATCCGTCAATAAACTGCCGTGCAAGGCGGGCGGATCGGCCGCCGCGTTCCAGTGCGAAGCGTTCGGCAAGCAAATGGAGTTCCTCTGTCGGCATTTCGATTCCGTTTTCTTCCGCCAAATGACGCACGATATGCAAAAACGTTTCCTTGTTCGGCTTTGAGAAGGTCACGTGGATCCCGAAACGTTCCGACAGGGAAACCAACTCCTGCATCGTGTCGTTGCGGTGGATATCGTCGCCCTCACGGTCGGAAAATTTTTCTTTGATAATATGCCGACGGTTGCTGGTGGCGTAAATGACCACGTTATTAGATTTAGCCGTAACCGAGCCTTCCAGCACCGCTTTAAGCACGTTGAAATCATCGTCGTCCTTCAGGAAAGAAAGGTCGTCGATGAAGAGTACGAATTTCAGCGGATTGAGGGACAGTTCGTCCAGGATCTTCGGAATGGCACGAAGCTGATCCCGCCGCACCTCTACGATGCGAAGCCCGTCCTTCCAAAGAGCATTGGCAACCGCTTTGACGGTAGACGACTTGCCCGTACCCGCATCGCCCGTAAGCAGAATGTTGGCGGCGGGTTTGCCCCTCAGCAACGCCTTGGTATTCTCCACGATGACCCCTCTCTCACGTTCGTAATCCACCAGGTCGGAAAGTTCGATATCGTCGGAATTCCGAACGGGAACGATATCTCCCGCTTCATCCACCGAGAACATATTGTATTTGGCATAAATACCGTAGCCGTATCGACCGATGTTTTCGGCGCGATGGAGATAGATCTCTTTCAGTCTGAGTTTGGTGGTTGTAAACTCCGGCAAAAACGCTTTGCGATCCAGAGAAGCCGTCAGCGTTTCTTTGTTCAGTTCGGCAACCTCCTGCAAGGTGTCCAGTTCCGCCGCAAGAGCAGCATACAGATAGTTGGGAACGTCTTTTCCCGCGCCTACCGTTTTGACGTAGACGTTTTCACTGTTCAGGCAACGTTCTTTTACATACTCGCCCAGGTTCCCGCCGTTTGCGTTATAGAGCGCCGCCGCAAACGCGGCATACGCCGCGCTTGCGGGGTTCTCCAAATACGCACGCAAAGAGGAGATCACGGGGTCATTCAGCAGATCTCTGAAGATACACAAGGTATCCAGTTTTTCTTTTAACACGTTCATATCAATTCAAAACCGCCCCCGTCGCCCCGCCGGACACCAACGCGGCATAGCGTTTCAAATAACCGGAAAGTTCTTTGGTCTTCGGCACGAAGTGTTTCATGCGTTCTTCAAGAACATCCGCATCCACTTTCAGTTCGATGGTGTTTTCGGGGATGTTGATAGAGATAATGTCACCGTCCTCTACCACACCGATCATACCGCCCGATGCGGCTTCGGGGGTCACGTGACCGATACACGCACCGCGGGTAGCACCGCTGAAACGGCCGTCGGTGATCAGCGCCACACTTCCCCCGAGTCCCATGCCCATGATCGCCGAGGTGGGATTGAGCATCTCACGCATACCCGGGCCGCCCTTTGGCCCTTCGTAACGAATCACCACCACGTCGCCCGCCGCGATCCTGCCGCCGTTGATCGCCGCCTGTGCTTCTTCTTCGGAATCAAACACTTTGGCAGGGCCTTCGTGTACAAGCATTTCGGGAAGCACGGCAGAGCGTTTGACAACACTGCCTTCGGGTGCAAGGTTGCCTTTGAGCACTGCAATGCCGCCCGTTTCACTGTACGGATCTTCGATAGGACGGATAACGTCGCGATCGAGGTTCACGCAACCTCGAATATTTTCGCCGACGGTCTTTCCCGTGACGGTCATACAGGCGGTATTCAGCAGATCTTTTTTGGCAAGTTCGTTCATTACGGCATAGACGCCGCCCGCCTCGTTCAGATCTTCCATGTAGGTGCGGCCTGCCGGCGCCAAATGGCAGAGGTTGGGTGTTACGGCACTGATCTCATTGGCGATATCCAAATTCAGTTCCACGCCGCACTCGTGAGCAATGGCGGGCAGATGCAGCATACTGTTGGTGGAGCAACCAAGCGCCATATCCACGGTCAACGCGTTCATCAATGCGTCTTTCGTCATAATGTCACGGGGACGGATATCTTTCTTCAAAAGTTCCATAACTGCCATGCCCGCGTGCTTGGCAAGCTCAATACGGGCGGAATACACGGCGGGAATGGTACCGTTTCCTTTAAGACCCATACCGAGTGCTTCGGTCAGGCAGTTCATGGAATTGGCGGTGTACATACCGCTGCAAGAACCGCAAGTCGGACAGGTCTTACATTCATATTCATAGAGTTTTGCGTCGTCGATCTTACCGGCATTATATGCACCTACGGCCTCGAACATCGAAGAAAGGCTGGTCTTCTTGCCTTCCACGCGGCCTGCCAGCATCGGCCCGCCGCTGACAAACACGGTCGGGACGTTCACTCTGGCCGCCGCCATCAACAGTCCGGGTACGTTTTTATCGCAGTTGGGGATCATCACAAGGCCGTCAAAGCCGTGAGCGAGCGCCATCGCCTCGGTAGAATCGGCGATCAGATCACGGGTGACAAGAGAATATTTCATTCCCGTGTGTCCCATAGCGATACCGTCGCAAACGGCGATGGCGGGGAACACGATGGGAGTCCCGCCCGCCATCGCCACACCGAGTTTTACGGCATCTACGATCTTATCGAGATTCATGTGTCCCGGTACGATCTCGTTATAGGAAC
>CAZESL010000129.1:0-4880 GCA_964515215.1 uncultured Eubacteriales bacterium | reverse complement strand
TGCCCCCTAAAAAGGGCAAATCTTACATACTGTATCTTTAACTAATGGAAACGGGTGTATCACAGTGCGGGGAATTGCCTGATCGAAACCGCGAGCAAGACCTTGATCCTCGGCTGTAATACCGCTACAATTCCCGACGACGGCAGCGTGACAAGCATCGGGGAAGAGGCGTTTTACGATTGTGACACGCTTACGGCGGTGATTCTTCCCGCAAGTGTGTTGAGTATTGGAGAGTGTGCGTTTTACAGCTGCGGCGCGCTCATCGACGTGTACTACGGCGGTAGCAAAGACGACCGTGCAAAGATTAACATCGGCTCTTCCAACTACTCGTTGACCGATGCTGTTTGGCATTACAACAGCGGTGCCTGTGTCCACAGCTTTGCTGATGCCAACGATACCGTCTGTGACTTGTGCGGATACGACAAGACGACTGCGTATTACACCTATACTGTGAGCGACGGTACAGCCACCATCACGGATGTTCACTACAGTATCCGCGGTGATGTGGTAATTCCTTCCACTCTTGATGGTTACCCTGTGACAAGTATCGGAGGAAATGCGTTTTTGTATTGCCGTGCGCTCACGGCGGTGACCATTCCCGCGAGTGTGACGAGTATCGGAGAAAATGCGTTTTTGTATTGCAGTGCGCTCGCGGCGGTGACCATTCCCGCGAGTGTGACGAGTATCGGGGACTGGGCGTTTGGGGGTTGCGGCGCACTTGCAAGTATTGAAGTGCAGAGTGGGAACCCGGTGTATCACAGCGCGGGGAATTGCCTGATCGAAACCGCGAGCAAGACCTTGATCCTCGGCTGTAATACCGCTACAATTCCCGACGACGGCAGTGTGACGAGTATCGGGTCCATGGCGTTTTACAATTGTGACCTACTTACGGCGGTAACCATTCCCGCAAGTGTGACGAGTATCGGATACGGGGCATTTTACGGTTGCAGTGCACTTGCGAGTGTTGAAGTACAAAATGGGAACCCGGTGTATCACAGTGCGGGGAATTGCTTGATCGAAACTGCGAGCAAGACCTTGATCCTCGGTTGTAATGCCGGTACAATTCCCGACGACGGCAGCGTGACAAGCATCGGCGAGGGCGCGTTTTATGGTTGTGACTCGCTTACTGCGGTAACGATTCCCGCTAGTGTGACGAGGATCGGGGAATACGCGTTTTACGATTGTGATTTGCTCACGAGCGTGACGGTCCCTGCGAGTGTGACGGATATTGGGGAGAATGCATTTAATTGGTGCACTTCTCTTACCGATGTATATTACGACGGTAGCGAAGCTGACCGCGCGAATATCGTTATCAATAGCGGTAACACATATCTTACCGATGCCACGTGGCATTACACCTGCAAGCATAAAAACACCACGGCGAGCGGTTATGTTGCGCCCAGTTGTACTGCCGATGGCTACACCGGCGACACGGTGTGTGCCGATTGCGGTGAGACGGTAACGGCGGGTGAGAAGATTTCCGCATTGGATCATGTCTATGACAATGCGTGCGATGCCACTTGCAATGTGTGCGGATTTAAGCGCGAGGTTGCCGTGCTCATCGGTGATGTGGACGGCGGGGGCAAGGTCGACTCTACCGACGCGCGATTGGTGCTGCAATATGCCGTCAAAAAGATCGAAGCAACGGCGCTGGATACGACAGTGGCTGATGTGGACGGTAACGGCAAGGTGGATTCCACCGATGCACGTCTTATCCTACAGTACGCCGTTCGGAAGATCACCAATTTCCCTGCTCCCGCGTAACGTGGGCGCAATGTTTGTCGAAGGCAAACTTGCAGAACAAGGGCGAAACCCTTCGTTCGATATGCCGTGAAGAAGATCAACGTATTTCCGGCGGCATAATCACATAACAAAAAAACGCACCCGAGAAATCGGGTGCGTTTTTTCGTTGTCTTTTCTCAAATTGCCGCGAGGCCTTTTTCCAGATCGGCGATGATGTCGTTCACATTTTCGAGACCGACCGAGAGGCGGACCATGCCGCCGTCGATGCCGCAAGCGACCAGTTGCTCATCCGTCAACTGGCGGTGGGTCTCACTCGCGGGGTGGAGTACGCAGGTGCGGATATCCGCCACGTGCACCTCGTTGGAAGCCAGTTCCAGCGAATCCATAAACCGCATGGCGGCTTCGCGCCCGCCCTTAATGACCAGCGAGATGACGCCGCTGGCACCCGCAAGATACTTCTGTGCCAGTGCGTGGTCGGGGTCACTTTCCAGCCCCGGATACTTCACGCTTTCGATCTTGTCGTTCCCTTCGAGGAACTTTGCCACCGTCAACGCGTTTTCGCAATACTGCTTCATACGCACCGCCAGCGTTTCGAGACCGAGGTTCAACAGGAACGCGGAGTGTGCCGCGGGATACACGCCGAAATCGCGCATCAGTTGCATACGCGCCTTGATGATGTAGGCGGCCTTGCCGTACGTCTCCACGTAGGAGATGCCGTGATACGACTCGTCGGGCTCCACCAGTTCGGGGAACTTACCGCTCGTCCAATCAAAGTTGCCGCTGTCCACGATCACACCGCCGACCTGCACCGCGTGACCGTCCATGTACTTCGACGTGGAGTGGATCACGATATCCGCACCGAATTCGATCGGACGGCAGAGGGCGGGGGTGGCAAAGGTGTTGTCCACGATGAGCGGGACGTTGTTCTGATGCGCCAGGCGGGCAAACCGCTCGATATCGAGCACCGCCAGCGCGGGGTTGGCAATGGTCTCGCCAAACACGGCTTTGGTGTTCGGCTTGAACGCCGCCAGGATCTCCTCGTCACTCGCATTCTTATCCACGAAGATGCATTCAATACCCAGTTTCTTCAAGGTAAAGGAGAAGAGGTTCACCGTACCGCCGTAAATTTCGGTGGTGCTGATGAAACTGTCACCCGTTTGGCAGATGTTCAAAAGCGAGAGCAAGGTCGCCGCCTGACCCGAAGTGGTGCACATCGCACCGATACCTCCTTCCAGGGCGGCGATCTTCTCCTCCACCGCCATCACGGTGGGGTTGGCAAAGCGGGAATAGATGAGCGACTTGGTCGGCTCGTCAAACACCGAGGCAACCTCGGCGGTAGAATCGTATACGTAGGTCGTGCTTTGCACGATCGGCACCACGCGCGGCTCGGTATTCTTCGGGGAATAGCCCGCGTGCAGGCACTTGGTCTCCAGTTTCATATAGGACATCCTTTCGCCATAAAGTTCGCTTTTTATTGTATCACAGGGAAAACGCCGTGTCAACGGATTTTTTGCTTGCAAAATATGGCGATGGCTGTTATAATAACACCGCAAATGAGGGGGAGAGAGAATGAAAAACTTCTATTTACAGCCGAAGGTGTGTACCGCACTGAAAGGGTACAGCCGTCAGCAGTGTGTGAGTGATATCGTGGCGGGTATCATCGTGGCGGTGATCGCCCTGCCATTGTCCATCGCGTTGGCACTCGCATCGGGTGTGGAGCCCGCGTGCGGCATCTACACTGCGGTGGCGGCGGGGTTCATCGTGTCGCTTCTCGGCGGCAGTCGCGTGCAGATCGCGGGTCCCACAGCGGCGTTCGCCACGGTGGTGGCGGGGATCGTCGCCACCGAAGGGATGGACGGCTTGTTTATCGCCACCGTGATGGCGGGTGTCCTGCTTTTACTGATGGGTATCTGTAAGGTGGGCGCGCTGATAAAGTACGTGCCGCACACCATCACCGTCGGTTTTACGGCGGGTATTGCGGTGACCATTTTGCTCGGGCAGGTCAAGGACTTTTTCGGATTGACCTACGCCGCAGGGGTGCGCCCCGTGGAAACGATCGAGAAGATGGAAGCCAATATCGCGGCACTCGGCACCTTCCGATGGGGAGCCTTGTTGGTGGGCGCGGTCTGTCTGGCCGTGTTGGTACTGTATCCCCGTTTTGAAAAGCGGGTGCCGCCGTCACTCATTGCGGTGGCGGTGGGTGCCGTGCTTGTCAAATGTATTCCCGCATTGGATGCAGGGGTCAACACCATCGGTGAGTTGTATGAGATCCCGATGGGGTTGCCGCAGGTGGATTTCACGGGGATGGATCTTTCGCCCGCACGGTGGCTTGCGCTGTTGCCGAATGCGGTGACCATTGCCCTGCTGGCGGGAATCGAATCGTTACTCTCTTGCGTGGTGGCGGACGGTATGGTGGAGGATACCCACAACCCGCACGCGGAGCTTGCGGCACAGGGGCTTGCCAACGTCGCTTCGGTATTGTTCGGCGGAATCCCCGCCACGGGTGCCATCGCCCGCACCGCCGCCAATGTGAAAAACGGCGGCCGTACCCCCGTTGCGGGTATGGTGCATGCGTTGGTGCTGTTCGCGGTACTGATGTTTTTGATGCCGCTCGCAGGGCTGATCCCCATGCCGACTATCGCCGCCATTCTGTTTGTGGTGGCGTATAACATGAGCGAGTGGCGCGCCTTCGTGGGCATCGTGAAAACGCGCAAGGTGACCGATATTATCGTGGTGACCCTCACCTTCGTGCTCACCGTTATCTTCGACTTGGTGGTGGCTATCGTGGTCGGTTTAGTGCTGGCGTACGCGTTCGTGTTGATCGGAAAGTGTAAGAAGAAATAAAACAAAAGCCCAACATAAGGCGGGTTGCAGTTAGGGATAAAAATAGAGAGAATGTATCTTGAGGGGTACATTCTCTCTTTGTGTTTTGTGGATGTTCACATATCCTTGAAAGGCGCTGTGACCCTTGGCCCCCTTGTTAAAGGGGTGCTGGACGAACATCGCCCGAAACGCCAGCTTGTCGAGGTCTTATCGGCGATGTTCCCGAGAATGAACGCGCACAAAGTTCGGGCAACCTCAAGGCTCCCTTGTGTAAAGGGGCCGACGCGTCAAGAAAATGTGCCTGTGGCACATTT
>CAZESL010000128.1:0-4943 GCA_964515215.1 uncultured Eubacteriales bacterium | reverse complement strand
CGCTCACCAGCACGAGAATGAACGCCAAAAATAAAGCCAAACTACGTTTCATTGGTTTTCTCCTTTTAATAAAGTTACACATACAGTATAGCATACGCCCTATTATCACGCAACGGTTTTGCGCTTGGCATTTTTGCTGAAAAACGGCGTCCGCTTTTGTAGAAAGCAACAAACGGTACCGTAGCCCCTCCCGCAGTAAATTCGGTAGCGGGGCAGACGTGCAATGCGCGCCCCTGCTACAACGCGTGTCGAGGTTACGGGCAGCAGATTGCCGCCCCTACGATGCCGCCACGGGTGTGCGATTGGTCGGTATAACGGTGCGTCGTAAACGCCGCACCCTACAAATTTTGCGTGCCATTATGCCTCAAAATAACGCGAGAAAACCCGCGATTTTGGATGCAAGAAAAGGAAACAGCCTACCGATTATGCTATCTGCATATCGGTAGGCTGTTGACGAATTATTGCGCCAAAATCGCGGGTTTTAATTTATTCGGGTTTCGTTAACGCTTTATACATACGGATATACTCATTCGCCGACTTGCCCCAACTAAAGTCGGTCTCCATCGCGCGGCGGCGCACCGCCGTGTAGTCTTCCTCGGAGCGGTAGACACCGAGGGCGCGGTGAATGGCATTCAACATATCACCGGCGTTGTAGGTCTTAAAGGTGAAACCGATACCTTCGCCGTCACCGCAATCGGTGATGGAGTCTTTCAAGCCACCCGTTTCCCGCACGACGACCAGGTCGCCGTAGCGGCAGGCCACCATCTGCGCGAGGCCGCACGGCTCGCTCTTGGACGGCATCAGGAAGATGTCGCCGCCCGCGTAGAAGCGGCGCGCCAAGTCGGGCACAAAGCCTTCGTAGAAGCAGAATTTGTCGGGATACCGCGCCTGCATCTCGCGGAAGAAGGTCTCGTATGCCCAATCGCCCGAGCCGAGGATCGCCACCTGCACGGGTTCCTGTAACAACTCGTCAAGAATATACTTGACCAGATCCAATCCCTTGTGCGACACCAGACGGGTCACCATCACGATCAGCGGAATATCTGCCGCGACGGGAAGCCCCAACTCCTTTTGCAACGCCGCCTTGCAGACCGCCTTGCCTGCGGGATCCTCGGCCGTGTAATTTTGCGCGATCACCTTGTCGGTGGCGGGATTGTAGGAATCCACGTCGATACCGTTTAAGATACCCGCCAGTTTCCACCCGCGCGCCCGCAAAATGGAATCCAACCCAAACGAGAACCACGGGTCGCAGATCTCCATCGCATAGGTCGGACTGACGGTGGTGACCTTGTCGGCGGCTTCGATACCGCCCTTCATCAAGTTCACGCAACCGTCCTGCTCCACCAGTGAAGCGGCATATTCGGGAATACCGAACACGTCGCCCAATATCTCCATACCGTACTTGCCCTGATACTGGATATTGTGAATGGTGTAGACCGTGCGAATATTCTCATATCCCGGACGGCCCGCATAGAACAGGTTGTAATACACGGGGGTAAGTCCCGTTTGCCAATCGTTGCAATGAATGATGTCGGGGCGGAAATCGATGTGGTCGATCAGTTCGAGTATCGCCCGCGAGAAGAAGGCGAAACGCTCGGCATCGTCGTAATGCCCGTACAGCCCCGCGCGTTTGAAATAATACTGGTTATCCAGCAAATAATAGACCACACCGCCCGAGCGTGCCTCAAACACGCCGCAATACTGGCGGCGCCACGAAACGGGCACCGAAAAACTGGTGACGAACCGCATCTGTTCGCGCAGTTCTTCGGGAACCGACTCGTACAGCGGCATCACCACGCGGCAACCCACCAAGCGGGCGCGGATCGCCTGCGGAAGTGAACCTGCCACGTCCGCCAGACCGCCCGACGCCGCAAACGGACGAGCCTCACTGGTCGCATATAAAACCTTCACTGTGATACCCCCTTAGATCTTCATATCCTTCTTCACGTAAACGGGATAGTGCGCCACGCCCTGCAAGGAAGCGGCATCGCACACCTGCACGTTTTTATCGCAAATGACGTAACCGAGTTTGGCATCCGCGCGGATCTCGCTGCCCTGCATAATGATGCAATCGGTCAGCGTCACGCCGGGGCCGACCACCGCATCACGGAAAATGACGGAACGGGTGACCGATCCTTCGATGATCGCGCCGTCCCCTACCAACGAATCGGAAACCGCGGAATGCAAACCGTACTGTGCGGGCGCACAGTCACGCACCTTCGTGTAGATGCGGCGCTCAGGCAGGAACACCTGGCGGCGCACCGCCGGATCCAGCAACGCCATGTTTGCTTCAAAATAACTCGCCAGCGAGTATACCGTAGCGGCATACTCGGTCAATTCATAACCGCAAAGGGTCAGTTCTTTCTGGCGCTGTTGCAGAATATCCCGCTCGAAATTGCCTTGGTTACGGCTGTACGCCTCCTCCACCAAACGGAGGAGCAGATCGCGGCGGATCACGTACAAACCGACGCCCCACGCCGCCGAATCCGCCTCGTCACCGCCGATGCACAGATCACACAAGCGACCGTCCTGCACCGTCAGCAAGAGATTATCTTCACGGTGCGGCGGTTTGCCCACGCGGTAGCCCACCGTCACGTCCGCACCGCTTTCAATATGGCGGTCGATAAGCGCGGCGTAATCGAAGTTGCCCACCGTATCGCAATCGGTCATTAACACGTAGTCCTCTTGCGAGCGGCGCAGGAACAGGCGCATTTCATACAACGGGGCAATACGTCCGCTGTACGCCGCATCCGACAGGTGCATCGGGTGGAAATACAGGCCGCCGTTTTTGCGGTCAAGATCCCACGGTTTGCCGGTACCCAGATGATCCATCAACGACTGATAGTTGCTCTTGGTGGCAAGGCCGACCTTACTGATGCCCGCGTTGACCATATTCGACAGAACGAAGTCGATCAAGCGATAGCGCGCACCGAACGGCACCGAGCCGAGCGAGCGGTGAGTGGTAAGACCGCCCAGACACGCATCGTGCTGATTGGGAAATACCAGACCTAAAACGTTTACGTTACGCATTACCGCTCACCTCCTTTTGCGGGGACGTCACTTTCCTGCATCGCTTTGGCGGGCACCGCGGCACCCGCGCCGACGGTGATGCCTGCGGCGACCACCGCAACACCCCAGTCATCCGTATTCTCCATATCCTCGGGACGGGCGCCGACCGCGGCCCCCTCTTCCACGACCGCGTTTTCCGCCAAAATGGCGTACTGCACGCAGGCACCTTTCTTCACGACCGAACCGGGCATCAGGATGGAGTCGCGCACCGAAGCGCCTTCCTCCACCGTCACGTCCGAAAACAGCACCGAGAAATCCACGTCACCTTCGATAATGCCGCCTTCCGAGATCATGCTGTTCTGCACGTGTGCACGGGGGCCCACCCAATGCGGAGGCGAACCCGCACTGCGGGCGTAGATGCGCCACGCGGGATCGTCCAGATCCAGCGGCACGTGCGGATCGAGCAAGTCCATATTGGATTCCCACAAACTGTCGATGGTACCGACGTCCTTCCAATACCCCTCAAAACGGTAGGCAAACATCCGCTCACCCGCCGCGAGCATGGCAGGCAACACGTTTTTGCCGAAGTCGTTGGACGAGTTCGGGTCGGCTTCATCCTCAGTTAAGTACTTGCGCATCTTTTCCCACGTGAAGACGTAAATACCCATCGAAGCCAAATTGCTCTTCGGCACGGCAGGCTTTTCGTCAAACTCGTAGATCGAGCCGTCGGGATTGGTGTTCAAAATACCGAAACGGGAAGCCTCCGACATCTCCACCTCAATGACCGCAATGGTGCAGTCGGCGTTGTTCTTCTTGTGCTCGGCGATCATCTTGGAATAATCCATTTTGTAGATGTGGTCGCCCGACAGCACCAACACGTATTCGGGAGAATACCGTTCAATGAAGTTGATGTTTTGATAGATCGCATTGGCGGTGCCCTTGTACCAATCCGCACCCGCATTACGCTGATACGGCGGCAACACGTGCACGCCTGCACCCGTGCGGTCGAGATCCCACGGCTCGCCCGCACCGATATAGTCGTTCAACTCAAGCGGCTGATACTGGGTGAGCACACCCACCGTATCGATACCCGAATTGGTGCAGTTGGACAGCGGGAAATCAATGATACGGTACTTGCCGCCGTACGGCACGGCGGGTTTGGCGATGTTGCGCGTCAAGGCGTACAAACGGCTGCCTTGTCCGCCTGCGAGCAACATTGCCACACATTCCTGTTTACGGTACATGAATGTTCGCTTCCTTTCCTTAATCCGCGTGAAGATCACGTGAATACAATAATCTGGATACATTGTAACAGATGTTGCCAAAAATTTCAAGAGGGAAATTGGTTAAAAACGGTATTTTTTAAGTTTCCTTTGAAATGTATTTGTTTACTATGCACAAATACCGCGCACGTTTTTCGGTAGGGTCAACAGACAGCCACAGTATATCACGGAACTGCCGCTGTTTTTGTCGCTGTTTGGCGGCACGTCCGCGCAAAAAAACTGTCGCATTACAGACGCAACGCGACAGTTCTTGTTTTTTACCGTTCGGTACCGAGCCCGAAACTGATCTGGAGCGCCTGGTCGATGCGGGACATCGACTGCTCGTCCAGCCGTCCCATATGCTCTTTCAATCGCCGCTTATCCAGCGTGCGGATCTGTTCCAAAAGCACGATGGAATCCCGCGCAAGCCCGCTCCCCTCCGAGCGCAGTTGAATGTGGGTGGGCAGTTTGGCTTTGTCTTTTTGGCTGGTGATGGCGGCGGCGATGACGGTGGGACTGAAGCGGTTTCCCACGTCGTTCTGCACGATCAATACGGGGCGGATGCCGCCCTGCTCCGAGCCGACCACGGGGCTTAGGTCGGCATAATATATATCCCCTCTGTGGACAATCACACGAATCACACCTTTATTGAAATCGGTAACCATAGGATTA
>CAZESL010000127.1:0-5000 GCA_964515215.1 uncultured Eubacteriales bacterium | reverse complement strand
AGGATTTACTGCGCTTTTGCCTTGCCGATGAAAAAATCGGCTCCGTTTACATTCTTTGACCTAAAACGAGTGGAATTTCGTGTGATTTTCGGTGCGGCGAAGGTGGCAAGGCTGTCGCCTGCCACCGACAACAAGCCCAAAAGCGGACATTGCCCGTGATCTCTGCTTGCCGCAATTATGACGGCAATGTCCCCGAGAATGCGCACGCGGCGCATTCTCCCTCAATATGCACTTTTTTATGCCGTTTTAGGCGCATCCGAACACGCCTAAAACGGTCAGACCTACCGTTTTCTCAACGGTGTCGGTTACGGTATCGACGGGTATTGCTGTGAGGTTGGGGACAAACTAAAGACCCGCTCGCGCAAAAAAGTGAACTATACCGCCACTGCCGCCGTCCCGTCAGATGCGGCGGTATACGGCTCAACGACGTACGACATTTTATAAAGGAGTGCACGGTATTGAAAAAATCGACGAAACGCTTTTTGATCGGCGCAGGAGCAGCGGCTGTCGGCGCAGCGGTGATCGGCACCGTACAGCAGGTGACGACCAAGTACTTGATGAAACTGGCCATGGATCGACAAGGGCCGAAGAGCGCCGAGCGAGATAAAGAGAAAATGATGGCATCCGATACGTTATCCCAAACCGTCACCGCCGTTATGGATGCCGCACAAGCGCTGGAGGCGCGCCCGCACGAACAGGTCACGATCACCGCGCAAGACGGCACCACGCTGATCGGTCACTGGTACGTCCCCGAAGATCCGCAAAGAATTTTGGTCGCCATGCACGGCTGGCGGTCAAGCTGGTCACAGGACTTCGGTATGATCGCCCCGTTTTGGCTGGAAAACGGTTGCGCCGTGCTGTTTGCGGAACAGCGCGGACAGGGAAACAACGGCGGCGAGTATATGGGCTTCGGTCTCTTGGAACGCTACGACTGTTTGGAGTGGATCCGTTGGGTAAACGAGCGTACCGCACAGAAACTCCCGATCTATTTAGGCGGTATATCCATGGGTGCATCCACCGTTTTGATGACAGCCGGTTTCGACTTGCCCGAAAACGTGCGCGGCATTATCGCCGATTGCGGATTCACCTCTCCCCGCGCCATTTGGAAACACGTGGTCGAAAACCGATTCCACCTACCCTACGGGTTGTACAGCCGTGCCGCAAACGACATTTGCGAACGACGCATTCAGGTGCCGTCCGATGCCTATTCCACCGTTGAAGCACTGCGCACCTGCACCGTTCCCGTTCTGCTCATTCACGGCACGGACGATCACTTCGTGCCGGTGGAAATGACCTACGAAAATTACAAGGCCTGTTCCTCCGACAAACAGTTGTTCATCGTCCCCGGCGCCGAACACGGCACCAGTTATCTCGTAGACCGGGACGGCTATGAAACCGCCGTTCGTCGGTTCTGGAATGCATAGAAAAGCACAAAAAACCGCGTGTCCAAACGGACACGCGGTTTTGCTTGCATACGGAACAGAATCAGCGCTTGCTGAACTGCGGTGCACGACGGGCACCCTTCAAGCCGTACTTCTTGCGCTCCTTCATACGCGGATCGCGCGTGAGGAAGCCCGCCTTCTTCAGAGCGGGGCGCAGATTTTCGCTGTCATACTGCAGCAGAGCACGGGCAACACCGTGGCGGATAGCACCCGCCTGACCGGTCACGCCGCCGCCGGCGACGCGGCACTCGATGTCAAACTTTTCATCGTTGCCGGTGAGAGCCAGAGGCTGACGGACGATGAGCTTCAAGGTCTCCAGACCGAAGTAATCGTTGATATCACGATCGTTCACCGTGATCTTACCGGTACCTGCGTACAGACGCACGCGAGCAACCGACTTCTTTCTTCTACCGGTGCCGTAAAAATACGGACGAGCATTGTAATCCATTGTGACAGCCTCCTTCCTTAGATTTCGTACGCTTCGGGCTTCTGCGCGGCATGATTGTGCTCATTGCCGGCGTAGACGCGCAAACGCGTGCGGGCCTCACGGCCGATGGTGGTGTTCGGG
Organism: uncultured Eubacteriales bacterium; assembly: GCA_964515215.1. Classification (GTDB taxonomy): domain Bacteria; phylum Bacillota; class Clostridia; order Oscillospirales; family Acutalibacteraceae; genus SIG588. Next base: position 2,990 of record CAZESL010000127.1, on the reverse strand, counting down.
ATCATGCCGTTCACGGCAAGTTCCATCGCCTTTTCGGGGCGCTGTGCCATCAGGGTGGAGTACTTGGTAGCCTTCAGGCCGCCGATCCAACCGGTGTGACGGTACCAGACTTTCTTTTCGGCCTTGTTGCCGGTGAGAACAGCCTTCGCGCAGTTGATGATGATCACGTGATCACCGCAATCCACATGGGGAGTGAAGGTGGGCTTGTGCTTGCCGCGCAACAACACGGCAGCTTCCACCGCCACACGGCCCAGCGGCTTGCCGGCAGCATCGATGACGTACCATTTACGCTCGACCTGGCCGGCCTTTTCCATGTAAGTGGACATGGGGAATTCCTCCTTGATTTTCGATATTCGGCGGGCGTGCCCGCCCACAATGCTGTATGATAATACCACAACTTTTACGGCTTGTCAACCCAATTTATCCCGATTTTCTCTTGTTTTTGTCGATATTTTTTTATTTTTCACGATTTGTTTAATGTATCAATTGAAATCTTCCGTTTTCTTTTTTTTTCTCAATTTTCCTTTGATTTTCAAACTCGTCGTTTCATTTTTGAGGTTTGTTACGAAAATATGTACAAAAGGTTACAGTTCTGTTGTTGTTTTCGGTTGTTTTCGGGGGTATAATGATGATGATGAAAAAAATAAGGAGGGGATCTCACGGTGAAAAAACAACAAAGCAGTCGCAACGGACTTACGTTTTTGCTCACGTTTTTGGTGGCTCTCATGCTGTTTGGCGGCCTGACCGCGTGGGTGTTGATCGATGTGTGGGATCCTGCCGCCGCTCCTTCTCCCACCGCGCCCACCACCGCAACCACGCAGCCGACGACGGTGCGAAAGGATCTGCGTATGCTGCTCATCACCGAAGACGGCGGTGAGGCACAAGGATTCGTAGCCATCTCGGTCGAACCGCAGATGGGGCGGGTGCGGGTGGTACCCGTCCCGCGGGAAACGGCAGTCACGGCGGGTACCGAACAGACGCGTCTGTTTGAGCGATATAGATCTACGGATCTCGCCACTCTTACGGCAGAGGTAGGCACTCTTTTGCAATGGGATATTTCTCATTATGCGGTGATCTCCTATCACGCGCTCACTCAATTCGTCACCTACTTAAACGAAGGGGTGATCTACACCTTGACCGAGAACATCTCGTACCAAAATGCGGTGGGCACCACCGTAAACATGGCGGCCGGGGCACGCACCTTGAGCGCCACGCAGGTTCCCGACGTATTGCGATATGACGCGTGGCACGGCGGGCGACGGGCACGCGCCAACGCCCAGGGGGATATCGTGGCAGCGCTGTTCAACCAGTATTTTACCGCCGGACGTTTGGACGGCAAGGACGCAGATTTTAAAACATTCATCACCCTCACCCGCTCGAACATTATGACGTCCGATTACGTGAACGCCGCTGACACTCTGCTTGCGGTGGCGCGCCGCAACAGTTTCGATATCAGCACGGTAACCCCGCCCAAAGGCGAGTTTATCGGTGTGGGGGATGCCATGCGGTTCGAAATAGCCGAAAAGCCGCTGAACTGACGTGTGAAATTTGGCATTCGTTCCCATAGAAAACAGCCGCATTTTGTGATATTATATTGATATTCGTTGTTAAAGGAGGGAACAGCCGTGTTTCGACGCACCGTAGCCGCGTTACTGGTCACCGTATTGCTTTGCACGCTGGGCGGCTGTTTCTTCACCCCTGCCGTCACACCGCCCGACACGGGCGACGCCGCCCCCGATCACACGGCGTATGTCGACACGTTTCGTGACCGCCGCTGTTATCGGGTGCTGCCCTCTCATCTGCAACCGCTGTACGGCGCACTGTACACCGCCGTTGCGGAGTGCGATACCGACACCCTCATCTCCATTCAGTCGGAGGACGGGAACGTGCGGGAATACACGGGTGTGAAGGTGACGTTGCCTGCCCCGCTCACCAATGCGGAGGATGCGCGGGTACTGTTTCACGCATTTACCACCGACAATCCGCAATTTTTCTTCGTGGGCAACACCTACAGTTACGAGGGGTACCGCGTGGACGACACGGATTATTACGACACCTTTTGCGTGACCTTTTTAATGGATGCCGCCGCTCGCAAGATCGCCGCACAGAAGCTGGAGAACACCGTCAGCGCTCTGCTGGCGCTCGTCCCCGCCGACGCGGACGATTATGCGACCGAACGCGCCTTGCACGACGCGCTCACCGCGCGGGTCAGCTACGACCGCGAGGTGGCGGACGGTACCGTTTCGGCCGCACAGCGTCCCCATGCATTCTCTGCTTACGGCGCGTTGGTCGACGGACAGGCGGTGTGTGAAGGGTATGCCCGCGCGATGCAGCTGTTGCTGCAACGTGCCGCCATTCCCTGCACCTTGGTCAGCGGCACAGCGGACGGCACGGCACACATGTGGAATACGGTGGAGATCGACGGGCGCAGTTACCATTTGGATGCCACGTGGAACGATGCGGACGATAAACTGCAACACACCTTCTTCAACCTCACCACCGAGGAGATCGCCCGCACCCACACCATCGGTGAAGATAACCTCGGGGTGGATACCTGCACCGCCACCGAAGCCAATTTCTACGTTGCACAAGGATGGCAACTCAACACCTTTGACCGCTCACTCATTGCGGAAGCGGTCGCACGACAGGTAACAAGCGGCGCCGCCGTGGTGGAGTTGCGCTTCACCGCCGACACCTTCGCGACCGCACAACTCTTTATCTCCAACAGCCGCCGTCTCAGGCAGTATACCGATCCGTTTTTGGAAAGCGGGAGTCTGTGGGAGTATTCTTATCAAGCGAACGAGGACTATCATACCATCACCCTGTATAAAGAAATTTAATTTGTTTGATTTTTCTACTTGACAAAGGGAAGTTAGTATGGTATTATTAGGGACGCTGTGAAGCACTCGAATACACGCGGGTGTAGTTCAATGGTAGAACCCCAGCCTTCCAAGCTGGTCGCGTGGGTTCGATTCCCATCACCCGCTCCA
>CAZESL010000126.1:0-5156 GCA_964515215.1 uncultured Eubacteriales bacterium | reverse complement strand
AGTGAAAATCCGCCTTCCAAAAACGGAGTTCGGGTTTGAATGCTCACCCTAAGGAGAAGTTATGTTCTACACCTCCATTGAACAACTGATCGGCAACACACCGCTGTTGCAGTTGACCAACATTGAGAAACAGGAAGGGCTCACCGCCCGTCTTTTGGCAAAACTCGAAGGAATGAACCCCGCAGGGTCGGCAAAAGACCGCGTGGCGCTTTCCATGTTGAACGCCGCCGAAGCCGAAGGGAAACTCACCCCCGACGCGGTGGTGATCGAGCCGACTTCGGGCAATACGGGCATCGGGCTTGCCGCGGTGGCGGCGGCGCGCGGACTGCGCGCCATCATCGTGATGCCCGATTCCATGTCGGTGGAACGGCAACGGCTGATGACGGCATACGGTGCCGAGCTTGTGCTGACCGACGGCGCGCGCGGTATGGCGGGTGCCATTGAAAAGGCGGAAGAACTTGCCGCCGCGATCCCCCATGCGTTTGTGGCGGGACAGTTTCAAAACCCCGCCAACCCCGCGGCACACCGCACGGGTACCGGCCCCGAGATCTGGCAAGACACCGACGGGGCGGTGGATATTTTTGTAGCGGGTGTCGGCACGGGCGGCACCGTCACGGGAGTCGGCGAATATTTAAGATCAAAAAACCCCGCCGTGCGGGTGGTGGGCGTAGAGCCCGCCTCCTCCGCCGTGCTGTCGGGTAAAGCGGCAGGCAAACACGGGCTTCAGGGCATCGGTGCGGGGTTCGTGCCCGCCGTGCTGAACACGGCGGTGCTCGACGAGATCATTCCCGTCACCGAAGAGGCGGCGTATGCGGCAGGGCGTATGCTCGGTCGGTGTGAGGGGGTGCTCGCGGGCATTTCGTCGGGTGCGGCACTGTCGGCGGCGATCGCAGTGGCAAAGCGTCCCGAAAACGCGGGTAAAACGGTGGTGGTACTGTTGCCCGACACGGGCGAGAGATACCTTTCCACTTCGTTGTTTTCGGAATAAAACACAACAAAACACGGGCAAGCGATCTTCTCGCTTGCCCGTGTTTTAGTTTTGCTTACGCTGCAGGAAGTTTGTCGATCTTCTTCACGGCGTATTGCAGAATGAGACGCGCATCGGTCGAATCGACCTTGCCGTTGCCGTCCACGTCAGCGACGTCAAGATCCAAAGCGCCGCCGGGGATCTTCTTCACCGCATACTGCAACACCAGACGTGCATCGGTGGAATCCACCTTGCCGTTACCGTCCACGTCACCGAGTTCGGCTTCGAAATCGAACTCTACGACGGTGGTCGCTTCCTTACAAACGGTACAGGTCTTGGTGATCTCGCCCGCTTCGTCCTTGGTGGCGGGCTTGGTCACCACGCCGTCGTCCCAAACGTGCGGAACTTTGGCGATCTTCTGGCCATCCTTCGCGATCTTGTTGCAAACGAGACACCAGGTATCGCCGCGGTTGCCTTCTTCGGTGCAGGTCGCTTCCTTCACGTTGCGGATCTCCGTCTCGTGCGCGGGGATCTCAGCGCCGTAATCTTCGTCCGCGATAAAGCCGCAGTCATCACACGCCATATCACCGGAGTAACCCGCAGTAAGGCAGGTTTCCGCCACGTAATTGACCTTCACCTTGCCGCCGTCGTGCAAGCAATCCACCAGCAGTGCGCGCGCCGCTTCCAGATCGGCTACCGCTTTCGCGATCTCCTCTTCATTTGCCCACGCATTGTCTGCAACCACTTGTGCCGCTTCCACAATGGTCATATATTCTGCCACGGACGCCGAAGTCTTGTAGAGGGTATCCTCCGCCACCGCGTCCAAGATCGCGGTCAATGCCGTCTTATCCTTCACGGCGTACACTTCCACCATCGCGAGGTCACGCCCCACGGGGTTGCGGTCCACGTTCCACACGCGGAAGGAGGTATTGCCGTTCAAGCCGTTGGTAAATGCCGCCTCGGTAAGCACGATCTCACCGACGCCGTCCACAACGTCCACATCGATATGACCCCACAGACCGTCTTCAGGGGTCTTGCCCTTCTGGTAGGAGAGGGCAATACGGGTCACTTCGGAGCCTTCCTTCAAGGTGAAACGAATGACGACCGGTTGCTTCTCCTTGTCTGCCGCCACCTTGGAGTAGGTCACGACGAAGTAGCGGTAGATAACTTCCAGACCGTCTGCACCGACACCTTCGTCCACGTCACGCCAGGACAGACCGTAGGCATCCTGCACGGTGTACTGGGGATAATAGACGGGGCTCGTTGCGAATTCACTTTCAAAGTCGATGTATTCGCGGGAGGTATCCTGCTCGAGAACCTGATACTCGTCGGCATCGTAAATGGTGATGGACTTGATGTACACCGCCTTTTCCTCATTCATGCCGTCTTTCCAGACGATGAAGTTCACCTGCGAGCCGTTCACCAGTGCCTTCGCCATGGTGAGGGTCTCCACCTCGCGCGGTTCGGTGAATTTGTCATTGCCGCCGAACTGGCCCTTGGGTGCGATATAGGTGTGATCGCCGCCGACAAGGAAACTGTTCATCTGCAGTTTACCGGTCTTCAGCTGATCCGCGGGATTGACGCACACCGCATCCCAGCAGTGATCGTTATAGCCACCGTACAGCGCCATGTTCGTGCTGCCCGCCGTACCGAAGGTCAAACGCGGAGTGCCCGTGCCGTCAGCCAGATAGTATTCCACCGAGATAGCGAGATTCTTTTCACCGCTCGTGAGATCCTCTTCGGTGATGCCGAAGGGCACGAGCGAGAAGGAGAAACCGGTGTTGTGCGTATCGATACGCACACCGTACGCATCCGTTTCGGGGATCTGCACGGGCACGAGCGACGCGCCGTTGATGCCCGCCACACTCTTCACGCTGGTAATCACCGCACCGTCAGCGTTGTCAAAGTCGATCTGTGCGTAGACTTCCAGTTGCGGGATCTCCGTGTTGGCGGACAGTTCTTCGCCGCAAACGGCACAGGTGACGATGCCCGTCCAACCCGTGGTATCCACCGTAGGGGCAACGTAGCCCTCCTTCTCCACGTTGGTGGAGGTGCGCAGCATCTCGGCGTGCAAGGTCGCCTTCATTTCGGCAGTCGCCGTCGCTTCGTTGCAATAGGTGCTGACTTTGTATACCTCAATGCGGGCGATCTTCGCCGCCGTCGCGGTGGAAAAACGGAAGGAACCGCGGCTGTTCAACCCGTTGGTGAAGCACGCTTCGGGAATGTACACGCCGCCTACACCATCTTGCACCGTGATGGTATAGCCGGGGGCACCCGTCACGGTGTTGTGGTTGGTGCCGCCGTCTTTGTAGTGCTGATAGGTGTTGATGCCGATGGTGGTGTTTTCGTTGCCCTCAGTGGTGTACACCTTGATATACACCGGCTCGTTCGCCCCATGCGAAGAAGCCAGCGCTTTGTTGACGGTGAAGTAGCGGTAGCCCGTCTCACCGTCGTTATACGCCATACCGGAAACGTTCGGCACGGTGATCTCGGGATAGTAGTCACACAGCACCTTACCCTCGCCGAAATCGTAGTAGTCGTTCGCGGGAGCGCTACCGAGATCCACGTACTGTGCATCGACCATACGGATCGACTTGATATAGAAGTCACCCGCGGCATTGGAACGCTGGAAACCCATGCGCGCATCGTTGCCCCACGCCGCCACTTCTTCGGCGGTAAATTCCACGAAGATGAGCGAGGTCTCATTTGCGGTGACACTGCCGATCTTCGAATGGCCGACGAAAATGCTGTTGCCGACAAAGCGCAGGAAGTCACCCGCCGCCGTCGCATAGCATTCGATCGCTACGACCACATCGGTGTCGGCAGGGACGGCCCCCTTCAAGTTGCCACCCACATAGAAACCTGTCCAGTCAGCCGTCAACTTAATACCGTACATACCGGTATCACCGATGGCGACCACGTCGGTGTTACCGAGCACTGTGGCGGAAGCGTGAAGCGGGCCGGTGCCGAAGTTCGCTTGCAGCGTACCGCTTGCCGTCTCCATGTAAGCATAGGGCGCGGGCAGTTCCTCGGTGTCACCGCCGGGCTCTTCGTCTTCCTCATCGTCCTCTGTGGAAGGCGGAACATCACTCGACGCAACGATCTGCAACGACTGCACATAGATCGGCGTATCTCCGCCCGTGATGTACACGGGAGTATTGCCATTGATCGCATTCCGCTTCTCTTCCGTAAGCGGATACGCCAACACGGCCGTTTCCTTCGCCTTCATACCTGCGGTTGCAAAATCTTGCGAAACGCGACCGCCGATATTGACAACCATCATCGAGCCGGACGGAGCATCTGCATCGATATAGTATTCGATCAGCATCGTCACATCTTCGTCAGTAGGCAACATGTTAGCGGCATTGAACCAAAAACCGCCCCATGTGTTGCCCAGTTTGATGCCGTACTTGCCGGTATCGCCGATTGCCGTAGCATCCAGTGTGCCGCCGAGCCCCGGCTCCTGCACACCGATACCGGTCATACCGCCACCCGTGCGTCCACCGGTCGTTTGATCGATCGTGAGCCACACGTAAGGCGCAGTGTCTGCCGCCGTGAACAGCGTGATACCGCTGACGCATGAAAGCAGCAATGCCAAGCTTAACAGCATAGATAACAGCCTTTTTTTCATTGTCTTTTCTCCTTTTCTTCCGTAAACTACACGGTCAAAAGCGGTTTATCCTTTACCCACTTGAGACAATACCACTATACCATCTATAACCACATGCTGTCAATAACTTTTTTACATTCTGTTCAATTTTGTAGTGCATGCCGCAACTTTTTGTTACAATATAACAACTTTTTGCCAATGCATTTATACAGGATGGAATTGTTGAGTCACCTTGCAAGGATCGACCCTCGACCGACCGCACGATTCGTGTTATGCGGTAGGGGCGTGCATTGCACGTCCGCCGTGGGTTTCACACAAGTTTGAAACGGGATCGTAGGGTGCGGCGCTCGTCGACGCACCGTGAAGCGGTACGTAAAACGGAATTCAAGCGTTTATGAATCCCCTTTAGGCAAGGGGGTCATTTCGCGGGCGGCAGATTGCCGCCCCTACCGCACGATTCGTGTTATGCGACCGAACGCGTAATGCGGTGGGCGTTGTAGGGACAGGCGTCCCCGCCTGTCCGCGCCAAAACCAACCCCATCATACAGGTTCGCGCGGCAATCCCGCAGTGCGTCGTAA
>CAZESL010000125.1:0-5157 GCA_964515215.1 uncultured Eubacteriales bacterium | reverse complement strand
GCAACGCGACCGTCTTGCGCTTCGAACGGATCAAACGGTATTCTCGCACGGTATCGCCCCCTTTGGCCCCAGTATATCATTTTTTTAATTGCTTTTCAACATATTTTTTCCTTATAAAAGAAAAGGCGAAACCTTGACAAACCCACGCGGGAAGTGTATCATTATAGTTGCAGGAGTATTTCCTGCGGTCAGTTCGAAACCATCCTGACCGAGTGAGACCGCTTGCGGTCTTGCTCAAATCAAAACTACGGAGGAATTGAATATGAAAACGAACGAAACGCGCCCCTTGCGGTATTTGACCGAAGCGGGCATCATCGGCGGTATGTACGCGGCTCTGTGCTTGGTGTTTGCCCCCATCAGTTACGGTGCGGTGCAGGTGCGTATTGCCGAAGCATTGACTATCCTTCCCGCATTTATCCCGTCGGCGATTCCGGGGCTCACGGTGGGATGTCTGATCGCCAACCTGCTTGCAGGCGGCGCGGTCGGTGCATGGGATTGGCTGTTCGGCACGCTCACGACGTTGGCGGCAGCGCTCGCGACCCGTGCGCTTCGCCGTGTGACGGTGAAGGGGCTGCCGTGGCTTGCCACCTTACCGCCTGTGCTGTTCAACGCGGTGGTCATCGGGGCGGAATGCGCTTTTGCGGCAGGTAATGCGGGTGCGTTTTGGCTCTTTGCTCTTCAAGTGGGGGCAGGGCAACTGGTTGCGTGCGTCGGCGGTGGATTGTTGCTTGCCGCTGTGTTGCGTAAAAACAAGCATTTTAAATAAGGGGGTACCTTTATGAAACTGATTATGGCGATCGTCAATCACGATGATGCGGCCCGCGTGGCGGATGCCGTGATGGAGGCGGGCTTCTTCGCCACCAAACTGGCGACCACAGGCGGCTTCCTGAAGGCGGGTAACACCACGTTCCTCATCGGTACGGAGGAGGAAAAGGTGGACGAAGTTATCGAGATCGTGGGCAAGCATTCCAAGCGTCGCACCCAACTGGTGTCGGGCGCCACGTACGGCGCGATGCACGCGGCGGCTTTCCCCGTCGAGGTTACGGTCGGCGGTGCAACGGTGTTCGTGCTGGATGTCGAACGGTTTGAGAAACTCTGATGCAGTTCGGGGATTTTATCGGTAACGAGGATACGAAGGCCTTGCTCTCGTCCTATACGGCGCGGGGGCAGTTTCCGCACGCGCTGTTGATCGAAGGTGCCGCGGGGAGCGGACGGCGCACGCTGGCGCGCCGCCTTGCTGCGGCCGCTGTCTGCGAGAGTGCGGGCGAGCGCCCTTGCGGGGTGTGTCCCGCGTGCCACAAGGCGCTCGGCGGCGGCCATCCCGATATTGAGGAACTCGGCGGCGACGGTGCCGCGCGTTCCTTTCATATTGACGTGGTGCGTGATCTGCGCGAGCGGGCGTATGTGTTGCCGAACGAGGCACCGCGCCGTGTGATGATCCTGTGCGGTGCGGACGGCATGACGCCCCAGGCACAAAACGCGTTGCTTAAAATATTGGAAGAGCCGCCGCCCCGTCTCTTGTTTATGCTGACGTGTGAAAATCGGTCGCTGTTACTGCCAACGGTGCAGTCCCGTACGGTGTGCGTGTCGTTGCACGGGGTGAGCGAAGCGGAAGCCTTGCCGTGGTTGCACGCACGTCTGCCCGAAGCGGGCGAGGCGGAATTGAAAGAGGCCGTCGCGCTGTACGACGGCTGCCTCGGTCGCGTGTTGCAGGCGATGCAGGGGGACGGATTGTCCAGGATACGCACCCTTTCGGATGCGATCGCGGCGGCGGTGGTCGCACCGCAGGAATGGGCGCTGATGACAGCGCTCGCCCCGCTGGACCAAAAGGATAAGACGTTGACCGATGACGTGCTTGCGGCACTGGTACTGTTGTTTCGCGATGCACTGGCATATTCGCAAGGGGTACGGGTGCGTCCCGTATCCGAGACGGCGGTAATGTTGGCATCACAGCTATCTCCCGCGCGTCTTGCCGCGTTGGTGGAAGCGGTGCGGCAGTTGCAACAGACGCGTCGCCGCAACATCAATCACACCTTGCTTTTGACCATGATAAGCGCCCGCCTGCGCACCGCCGCAGGTCGGGATTGATAAAACGATAAGGAGATTACTATGGCATACATTGTAGGGGTACGTTTTCGCGATGCAGGAAAAACGTACTATTTCGATCCCGCAGGCCACACGTTGGCGGTGGGGGATCTCGTGGTTGTGGAGACCTCCCGCGGTGCGGAATGCGGCACTGTCTGCATCCCGAACCGCACGGTAGAGGATGAAACGGTGGTGCAACCGCTCCGTCCTGTGGTGCGCCTTGCGAACGAGCAGGATAAAAAGAAGTTGGCGGAAAACGAAGTGCGTCGCCGCCACGCGATGAAGTTGTGTCAGGAACGTATCGAAGCCCACAAGCTCGATATGAAACTGGTGGATGCGGAATACGCGTTCGATAATTCAAAGTTGCTGTTTTACTTCACTGCCGACGGGCGGGTGGATTTCCGCGAATTGGTGAAGGATCTGGCGTCTTCCTTCCATATCCGTATCGAACTGCGTCAGATCGGCGTGCGTGACGAGGCGAAGATGCTGGGCGGGCTCGGCATTTGCGGTCGCCCGTTCTGCTGTTCCGAGTTTTTGTCGGATTTCCAGCCGGTGTCCATCAAAATGGCAAAAGAGCAGGGCTTGTCCTTGAATCCCACCAAGATCTCGGGTACCTGCGGCCGACTGATGTGTTGCTTAAAATACGAGCAAGAGGCGTACGAATCCTTGTTGCGCGCTACCCCGAAGAACGGTTCGGCAGTTATCACCGAGGAGGGGCGCGGCGTTGTGACCGAAGTGAGTTTGCTCACGGGTATGCTCAAGGTGCGGCTGGATAAGGCCCCCGATTCCCCGCCCATCACCGTGCCCGTCTCCACCGTGAAGACGGTGCGGGCAGGCGGCCGCCCGCAAGGTGACAACAAAGAAGCCAATACAGAGGAATAATATAATTAAAGGAGATAATACCCATGTCCGGACATTCCAAGTGGAACAACATCAAACGTAAAAAGGAGAAGACCGACGGACAGCGCGCCAAGGTGTTCACCAAGATCGCTCGCGAGCTTGCCGTGGCGGTGAAAGAGGGCGGCGGTGCCGACCCCGCAGCCAACTCCAAGCTGAAGGACGCGATCGCCAAAGCAAAGGCGAACAACGTGCCCAACGATAACATCGAACGCGCGATCAAAAAAGCATCGACCGAAGGCGGCGAGAACTGGGAAGCGTTGCAGTATGAAGGCTACGGTCCCAGCGGCATTGCGGTCATTGTGGAAACGCTGACCGACAACCGCAACCGTACGGCGGGCGATATCCGTCACTATTTCGACAAATACGGCGGGAATCTCGGTCAAAGCGGTTGCGTGTCCTTTATGTTTAATCAGAAGGGCGTCATCGCCATCGAAGCGGAGGGCCTTGACGAGGATCAGGTGATGGAAGACGCGCTTGAAGCGGGTGCGGCGGATTTTGCGGCGGACGGCGATGTGTTTGAGATCACCACCGAACCCGATGATTTCTCCGCCGTGCGCGACGCGCTGGAAGCGAAGGGGTATGCCTTCGTGTCGGCGGAACTGGAAATGGTGCCCGACGTGTACACCGCCATCACCGACCCCGAACTGGTCGTGAAGATGGAAAAACTGCTCGACGTGCTGGAAGATAACGACGACGTGCAAAACGTGTGGCACAACTGGGATCGCCCGGAAGAGGAAGAGTGAGTATGATGGCGGACAAGATGATGGTCGGCATCAACGCTCATAACAGTACGTACGCGCCCTATCGCGCCACCTAAAAGCGGAATCTGGACGATTGTGCGGCGGCGGGCATGAAGATCATCCGCTTCAACAGCACGGCCAAAACTCCCGAAGCCATTGCCGAGATCCGCGAAATGGCGAACGGCTGTCACGAGCGGGGGATGAAGTTTCTCCTGTGTATTGACCATTACGGCGAGTGGCAAGATTGGGACAGATCTTTGGAAGAACTCGAGGCTTTCTACGAGAACTTTATGGAGAATTTGTCGGCGACGCTCTCGGGTGCAGTGGATATTTATCAGGTGTTCAACGAGACTGACGTGGCGTGCATAAACGGCAACATCTTCAACATTGTTCTTCCGGCAAAAATGGGACGCGAACTCGGTGAGTACGATTGCGTGCTGTGCGAAAAGTGCCTGTATGCGATGCGCGGTGCCCTGCGCGGGTTGAAAAAAGGGTATGCCGAGGCCAAGACCGGCAAGAATTTCTGTTGGTGGCACACCGCACTGATCTACCATTTGTATGAGCAGGGGTGCCGTTGGGACGTGATCGGCATCGATTGGTATTCCGACGGCGAGGAACTTTCCTCCATCGACCTGATCGTGGCAGACGTGTGTAAGACGATCCCCGATGCGGACATTATGATCTGCGAGACCAACCAGTGGATGAACCTGCACGAGCGTTGGGACGAGACGAAACGGGAGATCGTTCGCAACCGCGAATCGCGCAACGCGTTGCAAGCGGAATGGACGGCATCCTTCGTTCAGAAGGTGTACGATATGCACGAGCCGCGTTTCAAGGCGATCATTTTCTACGAACTGTTAGACGAACCGCATTTCGAGCAAGAGCACGGTTCGTACCACGGCGAGGCGCATTTTGGTTTCATCGAATGCAACGACGAAGGCGGCGAGCGGGTGTATAAGCCCGCGTGGCATGCCGTTTCCGAAAAGATTCGCGAACTTGGTCTGTAATGTAAAAAGCACCCGCCGGAGGCAAAGTTGGAAATGGCGCCCGACATGTGCACCGCCATCACCGACCCCGAACCGGTCGTGAAGATGATAAAGAAAAATAAAAACGAGCGGTTGCCAAACACTTGACAACCGCTCGTTTTCGTTTTACAACATCAACATTATTTTATTGAAGTTAATATCGCGGGCACGCTTGGAAACAACAAACCAATCTATCAGTGCCATAATGCCGCAACAGCCACCGGTCAACAACTTTAAAACACCGAGACCGGTGTCGCCAAGCATAAAGCGATCAATGCCAAGAGCGCCAAGGAATAGGGAAACAAGAAGAATTGTGGTGGGATCTTTCATTTCCACCGCTTGCACCAATGTGAATTTGAAATCTAAAAATTTATAGGTGGTTATACCACTTCGTAGGGATTTAATAA
>CAZESL010000124.1:0-5262 GCA_964515215.1 uncultured Eubacteriales bacterium | reverse complement strand
TGAGTGAAAATCCGCCTTTCAAAAACGGAGTTCGGGTTTGAATGCTCACCCTAGGAGGAACGCTATGCAAAAGAGTGATACGCGCACGTTTCTTCTTATGACCGTAACGGGCTTTTTGATGGGGATCGCCGCCATTGCTCCCGGTATCAGCGGCGGCGCCGTTGCGGTGATCTTCGGACTGTACGAGCCGATCACAGCCGCTATCGGTACCTTGCGGAAGGATTTTCGGCAGAAGGTGCAATTTCTGGCACCGCTGGGTATCGGGATGGCGCTCGGTATGTTGTTGTTCGGGCGGTTGATCCTCTTCTTGTTCTCGACCTATACCGTCGTAACGTGTGCGGTGTTTATCGGTTTGATCGCGGGTACGTTGCCCTCGGTGTTTCGCGCCGCCGCGCGGGACGGGTTCCGCCTGCGCTATCTGCTGGCTGCCGTGCCGTGTGCGCTGGCTGTCGCGTGGGTGACCACCTTTCAGGGGCTGCAATATACCGTGATCGACGGTGCGTTGCCGTACTGGTTCGTGTTGGTGTGCGGCGGGATACTGGGGCTTGGCAGTGTCTTGCCGGGTACGAGTGCCGCCTTTGTACTGATGGGGCTCGGTGTGTACGAACCGTTGCTCGTGGCGGTGAACGATCTGGATATTCTGCGGCTTTTGTTGGTCGGGGTCGGATTTTGTACCGTTTTCCTGTCTTTGGCACGGTTGCTCAACTGGGCGTATAGAAAGGCGCACGGCTGGATGAGTTTTGCGGTGCTCGGTATGTTGCTCGGCTCGATCTGGCCGATCATTCCCATACCGACAGGTGTGAGCCAGGGCGTCTGGATGGGTGCTTTGGCGTTGGGGGCGGCCGTGCTGTCGTATCTGTTACTTCGGATCAAAGAGTGAAGGGTTGAGTGTGTATGAAACGGTTTGTGGCGTTGTTGACCGTGTTGGTGCTGTTGCTTGCGACGTTTGCAGGGTGTGCTCCGTCCGGTACACAGACGAGAACGCTGTGTATTTCGGAAGTGATGGCACAGAATAATGGTATTCTTGCCGACCCCGACGGAGACTATTCCGATTGGGTGGAACTGTATAACCCGACCGATAAGGACATTGATCTTTCAGGCTTTTCGTTGACCGATGACGCTAACGAGCCGAAACGGTACGTATTTCCTGCGGTAACCATCAAGGCAGGAGAGTACTGGGTGGTGTATGCTTCGGGCAAGAATGCCGCCGACGTAGCAAACCGTGTGATCCACCTGCCGTTTTCGCTCAAAGCAACGGGGGAGACTGTGTATCTGTACACTCCTGACGGAGATATGCTCTCGAAAGTGGAGATCATCAACTTGGGTGAAAATCTCACCTGCGGCAGTGACGTGGCGGGGAATACCGTGTATTTTGCAACGCCGACCCCTGCCGCCGCCAATTCGGGATTGAAGACGGACGCTGCACAGCCGAGCGTGTCTACCTCCAACGTTACGGTGTGTATCAACGAGTATACTACGTCCGATACCGTGACACTGGCGGATGTGGACGGTGATTTTTCCGCCTGGGTGGAATTGTATAACTACGGCGACAGTGCGGTGAGTTTGCAGGGATTCGCACTGTCGGACGATGCGACAAAAAACGATAAATGGATCTTTCCCGATGTGATGCTTGCGGCAGGTGAATACTTGTTGGTGTTCCTTTCGGGCAAGACGATCGCGTACGTGGACGGCAGTGAACTGCACGCCGATTTCAGTTTGAACGGAAAAGAAGATACGCTGACGTTGTACGACACCGTCAAACGCGTGGCGGACAGCGTACCCGTGTTTGCGCTCACCTCCAATTTGAGTTACGGTCGTACCGCCGACCGCAGTGCGTGGAAATTCTTTGCGCGTACCACCCCTGCCGCGGAAAACAACGTGACGGGTTTTGACGAGATCAACAGTGCGTTGTATCCCATGAGCAAAGCGCTCGTTATCAACGAAGTGGCGGCGGTCAACCGTACTGGTCTTTCTGCATCCGACGGACAGACCTATGATTTTGTGGAATTGTATAATCCGACAACGGAGCCTGTTTCCCTTTTGGGATACAGGCTCTCGGGCAATAAATCGGCCGAGAAGGGATGCGCTTTGCCCGATGTCACACTGGAAGCGGGCGGCTATTTCGTGGTCTACTGTGGTGCGGATGAGGAGATGTATAAAGCAAGCACGGGCGAGCAGTTTGCGACCTTCGGTATCACACGTTACGGCGAAAAACTCTATCTGTTTGATGAACGTGGCGTGGTGACGGACAGTTTTACGAGCGGTCGTTTGGACGACCGTCAATCTTGCGGGCGTATCAGCATGACGGATAACAAAATGTATTATTTCACCACCGCAACGCCTGCCGCCGCCAACCCCGAAAGCGGCAACCGCGGCCCCGTAGCAACTCCCGTCTTTTCTCTGGCGAGCGGGTACGCCGAAGCGGGCACAGTGGTGACCATCACCTGCCCGAATGCGGAAATTCATTACACGACCGACGGCAGTACTCCGACAAAGGAATCTCCCTTGTACACCGCACCCATCACGGTGAACGAGACTGTGACCATCCGTGCCAAAGCGTGGCGAGAGGGGTATATGCCGTCGGATGACAGTGCGGGCAGTTACATCGTGGGGGCACGTCACACATTGCCCGTGATGTTTCTTTCTACCGATCCTGCCAATCTCTACGATTACCACACGGGCATTTTTGCGGATGGACCGGGATATACGGAGACCTTTCCGCACGTGGGGGCAAACTACTGGAAAGATTGGGAAAGACCTGTACACGTGGAATACGTGGATGAAAACGGGCAAGCGCAATTGGAGTTTAATGCGGGCATCAAGGTGTTCGGTCAGTACAGCCGCGCACAAAAGCAGAAAAGCGTGTCCATCAATATGCGTGACAAATACGGCGTGACCGAGGTGTGCTATCCGTTTTTCGGAGAGTCCGCTACCAACGTGTATTCCGAATTGGTGCTCCGTAATTCGGGGCAGGATATCAACAAAGCCCACATTCGCGACGCCTTTACCGCGATGGTCGTGAAGGATCAGATGGATCTGGATATTATGGACTATCAACCGATCGTCGTGTATATCAACGGGGAGTATTACGGTCTGTACGACCTGCGCGAGAAGATCTGCGAAGCCTATGTCTCCAACCGCACGGGTGTGTCGGAAGATGATATGGATATGATCAAGGGAAACAATATGATCATGTCCGGCTCGTACGATGCCCACGAAGCGTTGCTGGAATTCGTAGAGACGCACAGCCTGAAGGATGAGGCGAACTATCAATACGTGTGCGATCAGGTGGACGTGGACGAACTCATCAATTACTGGATATGCGAAAGTTTCTTCAACAACACCGATACGGGCAATATCAAGTATTATAAAGTGCGCTCGGACGGCAAATGGCGGTGGGTCATGTTCGATATGGATTGGGCGTTATCGACGTCTACCTATCAGTGGAATATGATCGAGGAGATCGTAAACCCCGCGGGCCACGGTATCGCCAAAATGTTTGATACCACGCTGATGTGCGGGCTGATGCAAAACGACACGTTCCGCGACAAGTTTATCCGTGAGTATCTGCGCCATCTGCACACCACCTTTGCGACCGAACGGCTCTTGTCCATCTACGATGAATTGCTCGCCGAGATCGCGCCCGAAATGGAAGCGCATATCGCACGGTGGGGTGAGCCGGGCACGGTTGCGGCATGGGAGAGCCACTGCCGCACCTTGCGCGGTATTATTGAGAAGAAGACCGCACAGACCAAACAGCATCTGATCGAGACCTGCACCAACCAAAGCGGCTATCTGCCGACCTATTTCGGGTTGTCGCAGGCAGAGATGGATGCGTATCTTGCAGAGTATGAATGAGGAACGGTATGCCTAAAAAGAACGATATGATCGAACTTGCGGTGGAGGCAATGTCTTCCGAAGGGAACGGCATTGCACACTGTATTGAAAACGGTGAAAAAGGCATGGCGGTGTTTATCCCCGTCACGGCCGTTGGTGACCGCATACTTTGCCGTATTGTGAAAGTGGAAAAACGGTTTGCGTACGGCCGTGCGGAACAACTCCTTTTGGCAGGGGCGGATCGCCTGTCCACCGCCGAGGATGCCTGTCCCGTATCCGCTCCCTGCGGCGGGTGTGTGTACCGTCACGTGACCTACGAAGCGGAACTGCGCTACAAATGGCAACGGGTAGCGGATGCACTCTCCCGTATCGGCGGTATTACGGTGACACCGAACCCTATCGTGGGAAGCGTACCCGAACGCTACCGCAACAAGGCGCAGTATCCCGTGGCGAACGGTGAAGACGGCTTGCGCTTTGGGTTTTATGCACCCCGCAGTCACCGTTTGGTGGAACAGCGGGATTGTCTGTTGCAACCCGCGGAATTTGAACAGGTGTTGAATGCCGTTGCCGCGTGGGGCGACGCGGCGGGCGTCAAAGCGTATAACGAAGCGGACGGCAGCGGGCTTTTGCGGCACGTGTATATCCGCAAAGCGGAGGCAACGGGGCAGATCATGGTGTGTCTCGTTTGCACGAGCGGACGATTGCCGCAAACGGACGATCTGGTGGCGCGCCTGCGCGAAGTTACGGGTGTGTGCACGGTGGTGGTGAACATCAACCGTAAGGATACCAACGTAGTGTTGGGAGACGATGAGTTTCCGCTCTTTGGCAACGGCACGATCGAGGATTGCCTGTGCGGGTTGCGGTTTTCGCTGTCTCCGCGCTCGTTCTATCAAGTGAATCACACCCAAGCGGAAGTGTTGTATTCTCTGGCGGCGGATGCCGCCGCTTTGACGGGGGAAGAGACGTTGCTCGACCTTTATTGCGGCACAGGCACTATCGGTCTGTCGATGGCAAGTAAAGTGAAACAATTGATCGGGGTCGAGGTGGTCGCCGCCGCTGTGGCGGATGCACGGCGCAACGCCGAACGTAACGGCGTGCAGACGGCACGCTTCCTCTGCGCTGATGCGGGCGAAGCGGCACGTCAGTTGCGCGATGAAGGGATATGTCCCGACGTGGTGATCATTGACCCGCCCCGCAAAGGGTGTACGCCCGACGTGATCCACACCATCGCAGAGATGGCACCCACTCGCGTGGTGTATGTATCCTGTGACCCCGCTACGTTAGCGCGCGATTTGAAACTCTTTGCCGAATTGGGCTACCAAACCAAACAAGTCACCCCCGTGGATATGTTCCCGCGTACCGCACACGTGGAGACGGTAGCACTTTTAAGTCGGCAAAAGGTTGATGAACATATCTACTTGGATG
>CAZESL010000123.1:5205-5276 GCA_964515215.1 uncultured Eubacteriales bacterium | reverse complement strand
GGTTCCCGGGCACCCGTTCAAAATCTTTGATTTTGGTAACGGGTGGGGTTCTTATTGCGAGCGAAGCGAGC
>CAZESL010000123.1:0-5105 GCA_964515215.1 uncultured Eubacteriales bacterium | reverse complement strand
AACAAGGTTCCCGGGCACCCGTTCAAAATCTTTGATTTTGGTAACGGGTGGGGTTGTTATTGCGAGCGAAGCGAGCAACAAGGTTCCCGGGCACCCGTTCAAAATCTTTGATTTTGGTAACGGGTGGGGTTCTTATATCCATTTAACTATGCAGGCATGGTGGGTACTGTTTTTACATTTTACACCATTCCCCGTTTTCTGTCAATATATTCCCTTCTTTTCAAAATTTCCCGTTGCGTTTTGTCGGGATAGCGTGTATAATGGAGACAGATCTATTAGAGAAAGGATGTTTCCCCTTATGACTCGACGCATTTTCAGCGGTATCGTGGCCACGTTGCTGGTAGCGACCATGTTTGCGGGCTGTAACAAGACCCCCGCGGACAACGGTGACACCGCGACCACGACGACCGTGACCACCACGACCACGACCGTGACCACCGAAGGCACGACCACCACCACGGTGCCGAACGCGGAGAATACCGCGAACTACAACCGCTTGACGGGTGAGTACGACAACGCGGCAGGTGCCGATTCCCGCCCGTTTGCGATCATGGTGGCAAACGATAAATACAAGGCACGCCCGCAGGTGGGGCTTTCCAAGGCGGATATGTACGTGGAAATTGAGACCGAAGGCGGTATCACCCGTATCATGGCGGTGTTTGCGGACGCTTCCCGCGTGCCCGAACAGATCGCGCCCGTGCGCTCTGCCCGTACCCCGTTCGTGAAGATCGCCCAATCGCTCGACGTGATCTACGCCCACGCGGGCGGCTCTCCCGGCGGCAGTGCCCTCCTCTCGCAGTATGAAAATGAGGGTAAGATCGACCGCTTGAACGCACTGGGCAACAACGGTAACGCGTTCTATCGCGATCAGGCTTTGTGGGATGCGCGCGACAAGGAACACAGCCTCTCTGCGCGCGGCAGTGCGATCGTGGAACGCATCGCCTACCGCCAGTTCCGCACCACCTCGTCGGTGACGCCGTTCACCTTCGCGGAAAAGGGCTCGACTCCGAGCGGCGACGCGTGCAACGAACTCACCGTGAAAATGAGCGGTGCCGAGACCTGCTCGTTCAAATACGATGCCGCAAGCGGCAAGTACGTGAAGTATTTCGGCAAAGTCAGCGACAACAACCCCCACAAAGACACCGACGGCAACGGCATTGAGGTGGCGAACGTAGTGGTGATGTACGACGAAAAGTACAAGGAAAGCGAAGAATGCATCGGCTTTACGCTGGAAAGCGGCAACGGTATTCTCTGCTCGGGCGGCACGGTGCGTAACATTCAGTGGAAACGTACCGAAAACGGCCTCTCCTTCACCGAAAACGGCAAAGACGCGACCTTCCTCACCGGCAAGACCTACATTTGCGTGGTTTCGGACGGTTACAAGGACGGAACGGTCATCGGATAAGTTTCACGTGAAACACGGCGTGTCAAAAGACACGCCGTGTTTTTATTTTGCCACACGCACCAAAAATTCGATATACTCGGCGGTTTCGGTTTTGGAACAACTCGCTTGCACGCCCGAACGGCACATGGTTTCTACCGCGTGTTTTACCGTGTTGCTGAACACCCGCACGTCCCGTATCGGCGCGGTGCGCACGGGTGGTTTGGGTGCGGCGGCTGCGGCGATCAACCGTTCGGTGGCGGCCACGGTAAGTTTTCCTGCCGCGATCCGTCGCAGAAGTTCCCATCGCCGTGGGGTGTCCTCTACCGCAAGCAACGCACGGGCGTGCCGCTCGGTCAGTCCGTGTTCGATGATAAACGCCCGCTCCTCGTCGCAAAACCGTAGCAAGCGCAAACGGTTTGCCACCGCCGATTGCGAGCAACCAAGCCGCGTAGCAGCTTCTTCTTGTGTCAGCCCGTATACCGCGATCAAACGACGGATGCCTTCCGCCGTTTCAAAGCAGTTCATCTCCTGCCGCTGCAGGTTTTCGATCAAACCCAGTATCGCACGGTCTCGCTCGTCCGCCTGCACCACGATACACGGCACGGTGGGCATACCGAGCATTTTTGCCGCCCGTAACCGTCTCTCCCCTGCTATCAACACGGGCCTGCCGTCCTGCAGCGTTATGCTCAGCGGATTGAGTATGCCGTTTTCACTGATGCTTTGTGCCAGCCCTGCCAACTCCGCAAACGAAAAGGTGCGGCGCGGCTGATCGGGGTTGGGGTGAATCTCCCCCGTCGGTACGTTCAGTACCCTCTCTCCCGCAGCATACGGCATCTTTTTCCATTTCATCGCTTTCACTTCCCAAAATAAAAACTCCGTTCCCTCGGTATCAGCATACCATACGGGAACGGAGTTTTTTGTCGTAATTACAAGGGAGATGCCTTTTTTGCGTTGGGACGCGGGAATTTTTTCGGTGTGGCGACAGTCTTCTCCACCACCAGTATGTGCCGTTCGGACGTACCGCCTTCCGCTGCAGGATTCGGCAACGTGACCGCAACCCCTTCGCCAAAGCGTCCGCCAAGCGTCTTGACCGCTCGCGCCGCTTCTTCTTTTTCACGCGGTGCATCGGGACCTTTCAGCGCTAAGAAACGCCCGCCCACCTTCACAAACGGCAAGCAGAGTTCACACAGCACGGGAAGTCCCGCCACCGCACGGGCGGTTGCCACGTCAAATTTGTCACGCAGGTCGGGACGGCGTCCGCCTTCTTCCGCACGGGCGTGGATGCGCGTGGCGGAAACACCCACCGCACGGCAGACCTCTTCCAAAAAGATCAAGCGCTTATTTAAACTGTCGAGCAGCGTCAACTGCATATCGCCCCGCAGGATAGCGAGCGGTAGACCGGGAAAACCCGCACCCGTGCCCACGTCGATGAGCGAAAACGGCGTTTTCGGCAACAGCGGCAAGGCGGTCAGCGAATCCACAAAATGTTTCAGCACAATGCCCTCGGGGTCGGTAATGGCGGTGAGATTCATCTTTTCGTTCCACTCCACCAACAGACGGGCGTAGATATCCAGTTTTTCGGCGGCCGTTTCGTCCACCGCAATTCCCAGTGCCGCCGCAGTTTCCTTCAATAACACACGGTCAATCACGGGTCTCCCTCCCTAACCAAACGATCAGCACCGCCACGTCGGCAGGGCTGACCCCGCTGATACGGGCGGCTTGCCCCAAACTGCGCGGGCGTACGCGGTTTAATTTTTCCACCGCTTCCAGTCGCAAGCCCGTCACGGCGGCATAATCCATCGTTTCAGGCAACAGCCGTCCTTCCAAACGGCGCATTTCATCGATCGCCGCTTGCTGACGGCGCAAATAGCCTTCGTAACGTATCTCCACTTCCAACTGCTCTTGCACCATCGGCAACAGCGGCGGGCGGGTAGTGTCCACCGTTTCGAGCGCCGCGTAATCGAGTTGCGGACGGCGCAACAGGTCGATCAACCGCACACCCGTAGTCACGGGGGTTGTTTCACGTGAAACAAGCAACGCATTCAATTCGTCGGTCGGAGAGAGCACCGTGTTCTCCAAACGGGCGCGCTCTGCCTGCTTTTGGTCACGGCGGGTGCAGTAGTGCTCCCACCGCACGTCGTCCACCAGACCGATCTCCCGTCCGATCGGGGTCAAACGCTCGTCCGCGTTGTCCTGCCGCAGGATCAAGCGGTATTCCGAACGCGAGGTCATCATACGGTACGGATCGGCACAGCCCTTGGTCACCAGATCGTCGATCAGCGTACCGATGTAACTGGACGCACGGTCCAGTCGTAACAGCGGTTTACACAATATTTTGCGTGCCGCATTAATACCCGCTACCAGACCTTGTG
Organism: uncultured Eubacteriales bacterium; assembly: GCA_964515215.1. Classification (GTDB taxonomy): domain Bacteria; phylum Bacillota; class Clostridia; order Oscillospirales; family Acutalibacteraceae; genus SIG588. The sequence goes on along the minus strand of CAZESL010000123.1, from coordinate 1,349 downwards.
CCGCCGCCTCCTCATATCCCGAACTGCCGTTGAACTGTCCCGCACCGTACAACCCCGCAATATCCAAAAATTCCAGCGTAGCGTCGAGTTGCAACGGATCACAGCAATCGTATTCAATGGCATAGGCGGGGCGCATGACTTCAATGTTCTCGAAACCCGCGATGGTGCGTAAAAACCCTTGTTGAACGTCAACGGGCAACGAGGAAGACAAGCCTTGCAGGTACATCTCCTCCGTTTGCCGTCCGCAAGGCTCGACAAACACCTGATGCCGCTCTTTATCCGCAAAACGCACCATCTTATCCTCAATACTGGGACAATAGCGCGGGCCGACACCCTCGATCTTCCCGCCGTACAGCGGTGAGCGGTGCAGATTATCCATGATGACCTCACGGGTGCGCTCATTGGTCCAGGTGATGTGGCAGGGCAACACGTTTTCGGGCGGCACCTCCGTCTCAAACGAGAACGGCACCACCGGCTCCTCCCCCTCTTGCTCTTCCATTTTGGAAAAATCCAAACTGGAACGCAACACGCGGGAGGGCGTGCCCGTTTTGAAACGGCGCAGCTGCACGCCGAGTTTTAACAGTGCGGAAGACAGCGAGACCGAGGGGAACATGCCGTCGGGTCCGCTTTCGTAAGACACGTCGCCGACGAAGACCCGCCCTTTTAAAAAGGTCCCTGTTGCCAAAATGACCGCGCGAGCGTAGTATTCCTCCTCCAGTTTGGTGGTGAGACAAAACCGCCCGTCTTCCATGCGGGCGAGATCCACGATCTCTGCCTGACGAATAGCCAGATTGTCGGTCGTTTCCAAACGGTGTTTCATATAAGCGGAATACTCTCGCCGATCGATCTGTGCGCGCAGAGAATGCACGGCGGGACCTTTACCGCGGTTGAGCATACGCGATTGCAGGGTATTGGCGTCTGCCGCAATACCCATCTCACCGCCGAGTGCATCGATCTCCCGTACCAGGTGTCCTTTTGCCGTGCCGCCGATCGACGGATTACACGGCATATTGCCCACCCAGTCCAGATTGATGGTGAACACGGTGGTGTGACATCCGAGCCGTGCCGCCGCGAGTGCCGCTTCAATACCGGCGTGACCCGCGCCGATCACGGCAACGTCGGTCTCTCCTGCTAAAAATCTCATACGACCTGATCCTCGTCGATCGGACGCTTATACCGATCACGCAGACGGCGCGCGGGTTGCAGGAATTTGCCGCCCAACCAGTACAGCACGCCCGCCACACCGAGAATAGCCAGACCGATCTTCAAAAATACTTTCATTGTCTCTCTCCTTTAAGCAGAGGAGACATATCCGAACCCGATGTTAACGGGCCGATTTTCCCCTCGGC
>CAZESL010000122.1:0-5607 GCA_964515215.1 uncultured Eubacteriales bacterium | reverse complement strand
CGTAAGTTGCGTAAAACAGCGGCGCTCCGCCGTATCGGCAAAGCCGAACAACTCCATCGCGTCTTCCCGCACGTTTAAGACGGTATACAGCATGACCTCTTCACCCTGCGCGGGCAGTTGGCGGGCGGTATTCATCGTGATCTGACACGCCATGCCCACACCGCCGCATTCCACCACCGCCAAGCGGGGTTCAATATGAATAAGCGTACCGCGTACACTGTGGATCATTTGTCATGCCTCCTTTGTTGGTTTATCCGTTGTTGCAGCAACTGTTGCTTCAAGAGCGTACCGCCTGTCTGCCCGTGGCAGATGGCGATCGCCAATGCGTCGGCGGTATCGTCGGGATGCGGCACCTCTTTCAGATTCAAGAGGCGGCGGGTCATCTCCATCACCTGCGGCTTTTGTGCACGGCCAAACCCGCACACCGCCGACTTCACCTGCAGCGGAGTGTATTCAAACACGGGCACCCCGCTCTTTTTAAGTGCCAACAGGGTGACGCCGCGTGCCTGCGCCACGTCGATCGCCGTCTTTTGGTTGTTCTGGAAATACAACCGTTCCACCGCCGCCGCTTCGGGCTGATATTTCGCGCACAGCAGTTGCAATTCCTCGTAAATGTATTCCAGCCGCACTGCAAAATCCATACCCGCAGGGGTGGTGACGGCACCGAATGCCAGCGGCGTGAAGCGCCCGTGCTCATACCGCACGCAACCCCAACCGACGATGGCGTAACCGGGGTCGATTCCCAAAATGATCACCAAGCGCCACCTCCCTAGCGGTAAAGATACTTATATTTAAATTATTATATCATATATGCGCCGCGGTGGCAATATCCGAACGAACAAAATTTACAGTTTATTCGCATAAAAAGCCGCCCGTTTTTGCAAACGGACGGCTAAAAGTCGACTATGATCAGAAATTGTTATTCGCGTTATCTTTTTTACCGAAGAAACCGAGCACATCAATGTACCCGTCATCGATCGAATCGTTCGTCGTATTCGTGCCGCCGAAGGAAGTGGCCGCATCGGACGAACCGCCTTCAAAGCCGGTGGCGATAACCGTGATATACATCTCATCGTTCAGTTTTTCATCCAGCGCGACACCCCAGATGATGGTCGCATCGGGATGCACCGCACGGGAGATCATGGAGGAGGCGATATCCACATCTTCCATATCGATATCCGCCGAAGCGGTGATGTTGATGATCACGCCGTGTGCGCCGTCGATCGACGTTTCGAGCAAGGGGCTGGCGATCGCTTCTTTCGCCGCGTTTTCCGCCTTTTCCTTGCCTTCCGCGTGGCCGACACCCATGTGCGCGTAGCCCGCATCCTTCATGATCGCGGTAACGTCCGCAAAGTCTAGGTTGACCATCGCGTTCACTTTAATAAGTTGCGAAATGCTCTGCACGCCCTGACGGAGCACATCGTCCGCCATGTCAAATGCGTTGTTCAACGTGATGCGCACGTCGCTCACCTGCTTCAGGCGCTCGTTCGGGATCACGATCAGGCTGTCCACGTGCTCGCGCAGATTGGCAATGCCCGCTTCCGCCTGCTCCATACGCTTGCGGCCTTCAAACAGGAAGGGTTTGGTCACGATACCCACCGTGAGGATGCCCATGTCGCGCGCGATCTCCGCCACAACGGGAGCCGCACCCGTACCGGTGCCGCCGCCCATGCCCGCAGTGATAAACACCATGTCGGTGCCCTTGAGCGCATTCACGATCTCGTCGTGGCTTTCCTCCGCCGCACGCTGACCCTTTTCAGGGTTCGCGCCCGCGCCCCAACCGTGAGTCAGTTTCTCACCGATCTGGATCTTCATCGTCGCCTGCGAACGGTTGAGCGCCTGACGGTCGGTATTGACCGCCACGAATTCGACGCCCGCAACACCCGAACGCACCATGCGATCCACCGCGTTACCGCCGCCGCCGCCGACACCGACCACTTTTATTTGAATACCATCCATAAATTCTTCATCGAACTGAAAAGCCATTGCTTTTTCCTCCTGCACACATTATTTTCCCACGGGCAAACACTTACCCTAATTTACAATTACACTGTTATCATTCTAACATAGAACGCAAATAAATTCAACTGGTTTTTACGCATTTTTTCGAAAAATTGTAAACTTTTTTGCATAAAAAATACGGTGTGCGCGTGCACACCGTATTTATTTATCCTTGCGTTGCGGTCGTAGTCGGGTCGGTCGTCTCGCCGTCGGGCAATGTGGTCGTCGCAGCCGTTGTAGTCAGCAGATCACGCGGAGTAAACACCGCCATGGTGCCGTCCTCCGAAAAAGAACTGACGTCGAGTTGCCCCGCCGCGTGCTCGCCGTACTGCCGCTCAATGCCGGGCAGGGCGGATCTCACCACGCCGATCTCATGGGTGAGGTTGGAATCGTTGCCGAGTTTCACCGTGATACGGTTGTTCCAGTTGAGCCGCAGATCACTCTTGTTTGAAAGATCGATCTCACACACACCGTCGAGTTCGTATTCGTCAAACGCCGCCAGCAACTCGGTCACGATGGCGAACGAGCGATCATCCATCGCCTGCTCACCCACCGCCGTACCTGCCGCATCAGCGCCCTTTAAGTACAACGCGCGTAGCGGGCGGTCGGACTCTACCGCCATCGTCTCTAAAATACGTCCGTTCGAGCCGACGGCCAACCATTGTCCGCCGCCGTACATCACACCGATCTCATCGGTCTCGCTCACGGCAATGTTGACTTTGTTGTATGCCGTATTGGTCACCTTTACGTCTTGAATATACGGAAACGCCGCCAACACCCGCTCGCCCGCTTCCACTTTATCTACCGACCAGATACTTTGACCGATCGACAGCCCGCTTTGTTGAATGATCGCCTCTTTCAAATAACGCGTATCGCCCGACACGGTGATCTCTTTGAGCGCAAACATGGAATCTTTTTTCTCACTCGGCGCGGGTGTGCGGTCACTTTTCAGTGCCACATCCGCCAGCACGTTCGCCAGGATCAACACCACGACCATGCCGAAAAGAATGCACACCGTCGTGAATCGGCTGACACGCCGTTTCTTTTTCACTTTGGTTCGGGTCTGTTGTGCCATGTTCCGCCTCCGTTCGTTTTACCGTTCCGCCGATCGCCGTCAGCGTTTTTACTACGTCCTCATATCCGCGGTCGAGGTGATGCAGTTCACCGATCACGGTAACTCCTTGTGCCGCCAACGCCGCCACCACCAACGCGGCACCGCCGCGCAGGTCGGTGCAGGACACCCCCGTACCGAACAGGGTGGGACGTCCTTCCACCACCGCCACACGGTCTTCCACCTTGATACACGCGCCCATACGGCAAAGTTCGCCTGCATATTTGTAACGGCTTTCAAATATCGTCTCTACAAACACCCCTGTACCTTCCGCCACACAGCACATGGCGAGCAAGGGTGCCGCCGCATCGGTAGGGAACCCCGGATACGGCATGGTACGCACCGTGCGCACGCGGTGCAGACGCGGCGGTGAACTGACCAAGAGGGCATCCCCCCACAGTGTCAGCCGACACCCCGCCTCCTCAAATACCGGCAACACCGGCATCAAATGTTCGGTCTCTACGTTTTGTAACACTACCGTACCACCTGTGGCGGCGGTCGCCGCCATATAGGTCGCGGCCTCGATGCGATCGGGGATCACCCGATGGGAACACCCGTGCAGACACGGCACACCTTCCACCGTAACGGTGCTTTCGCCCGCACCGTAAATACGGGCACCGCACCGTGTTAAGAACGCACACAAGTCGGATATTTCCGGTTCCCGCGCGGCGTTGCGCAACACGGTAGTGCCTTTTGCGGTGACCGCCGCGATCAACACATTTTCGGTCGCCCCCACACTGGGAAACGGCAACGTGATGGCGGCACCGTGCAACTCCTTCGGCACGCGGCAGTGCAACACGCCGAATTCTTCCCGTATCACAGCCCCCATACGGCGCAGTGACGAGAGGTGCAGGTCGATCGGTCGGGGCCCCAGTTCGCACCCGCCAGGGAACGAGAGTGCCGCCTCACCGCATCGAGCCAAGATCGCCCCCAAAAAGACGATGGAGGAACGCATCTCCCGCATCAATCCTTCGGGAATATCATTACGTGATACTGCGCCCGCCTGCACCGTCACGGCATCGCCCGACCGCTCCGTGCGACATCCGAGATGTTCCAAAATACGCATTGCGACGTCCACGTCCGACAGCCGCGGACAGTTATGTAGTTCGCATTCGCCTTTACAAAGCAACGTCGCCGCCAGCAGCGGCAGAGCACTGTTTTTCGCACCGTGTACCGTCACGATGCCTTCCAGCCGACGGCCTCCTTCAATTCTCAGCCGCTCCATACCCCGCACTCCTTCGGAAAAGCCTGAAACTCGGCGCTATGCGCCTGCATCCCATCTTATGCCGAAGGCCGTGGCGGTGTTATTCTTTTATCAACGGTTCGAGCGCCGCCAAAATGCGATCGTCCACGTCCCGAATGGCGGCATCGGCGGCATTTTGTGCCATCCTCCGCTGTTTTTCGGGATCGGACAAAATACTTTGCAACGCCTCCCACAGCGTCTCCCCTGTGAGGTCTTTTTCTTCGATGCACACGGCGGCACCTTTGTTGACGAGCGCCATCGCGTTGTGATATTGGTGATTTTCCGCCACGTACGGTGAGGGAATGAGCACGGCGGGCTTACCCGCCGCGGGCAACTCGGTGAGGGTCATCGCCCCGCAACGGGAGACCACCACATCCGCTGCCGCCATGCATCGCGGCATATCGTCGATATAATCCCGTACCCAAATACCGTCGCCGCGAAGCGGCACACCTGCCGCCGTGAGCGCCGTTTTGGTCTGCTCGTATTCGCGTTTGCCCGTCGCGTGAATGTGCTGTAAGCTACCGTCTTTGTGACTGCGGCAGAGCACTTCGGTCATCGTTTCGTTGATGCGGCGCGCACCGAGACTGCCGCCGACCGACAGCACGAGCGGGCGCTCATCCAGTCCGAGTTCCCGCCGTGCAGTCGCACGGTCGGTACTTTGAAACCCCCGGTGGATCGGGTTGCCCGTCACCACGACCTTCGCTTCGGGCGGCAGATGCTTTGCCGCCGCCTCATCGCACAACATAATGACGTCCGCCCACTTGGAGAGCATCTTCACCGTCACGCCGGGAAACGCGTTGGATTCGTGCACCGCCACGGGAATACCCATCTGTGCCGCGCGGCGCAGGATGGGGCCGCTGACGTAACCGCCCGTACCGATGGCGATATCCGGCCGGAACTCTTTTAAAATGCGGGTACAAGCGGAGGTTGCCGTCACGGCACACCACGCCGCCGCAATATTCCGCCCGATGTTTTTCAGCGACAAGTGCCGCTGAAATCCGCGCACATCTACCGTTTTCAGGGTATAGCCCGCCGCAGGGACGAGCGTTTCTTCCATACGGCCCTTCGCGCCCACGAACAGAAACTCCGCATCGGGATAGCGACGGCGCAAAACGGCGGCGATCGCCAAGGCCGGGTTAATGTGTCCGCCCGTACCGCCGCCCGTCATCAACACACGCATACCAATTACTCCTCGACAGGGTGAGCATTCAAACCCGAACTCCGTTTTTGAAAGGCGGATTTTCACTCACCC
>CAZESL010000121.1:0-5633 GCA_964515215.1 uncultured Eubacteriales bacterium | reverse complement strand
ACGGCAACCTGTACTACGTGCAGGCGAACGGTAAAGTTGTTTCGGACAACGCGAGCTTCTTCGTGACCACCACCAACGGTTACGTGGCGAAGGGCCGTTACGCGTTCGACGCAAACGGTGCGATGATTCGCTGAAACAGCATAATTTCCGACAACGGCTGCCGCAGCAGGATTCCTGCTGCGGCAGTTTTTTTGTATCGTTGCCAATGAAAAGCCGTTTTTGTTAGTAAAAAACGACTTAAATTATGCTATTCACCTTAAAGTTTTAGCAATATTGAAAAAACACATTGACAATTCCTTTGTATCTGTAGTACAATATATCTTGTCAAGAAGTCTGTCCTTTCAACGGCACAGACGGGCAAAAATAATATATGGAAGGAAGAAAACACAATGACAAAACGACTGTTATCCATGTTGTTAAGTCTGGCGCTGTTGCTGTCGTGTGTCAGCGGTATCACGCTGTTTGCAACGGCAGATGACGCGACAACCCCGATCGGCTACTTCGATTTCGGCGGCGCGCGCGGCGCTATTCAGAAATCCGGAGGTGTTGTCCGCCCGATCATGGCGAACAATAACGAAGATACCGGTGACCTGCGTGGTGTCACTACAACAATCGGCACGACGGGTCTGTACGGTTACAAGATCACCCACGACGGGCGCGGCATCTACTTTGGCGGCACGCTTTTGAATGACGTGCCCGACGGTGTCGGCGTTACCTACGTGGTGAACTATTACATCGACAGCGAGACCGCACTTGCGAATAACGTGATGTCGGTGACCGATAACGTCAACGGCGTGAAGGAGTTCGCCGATCTGCCGGTCGGCGAACTGGGACAGGTGTTCTACTCGCTCTCCGCAGAAGCGGTAGATGCCATTCAGGCGCAGGGCGAGGGCGAGAGCCAAGGCGACACCCGTCTGCGTGTAAAAGCGCTGGGTGAAGGTGCCGGTAAACTCTACATCACGGGTGTTACCATTTTGAGCTCGCTCTATTGCACCGGGGAAAGTGCCGATGCGGATATGGTAGAGGCTTTGCACGCGCATTGGTTGGCGGATGAAGTGAACACCAAGTTGATGAACGCGAAAGAGGGTAACGCTTTTGAAGCGGGTTACACGGGTGACACTGTGTGTGCCGCTTGCGAAGCGGTGTTGGACGAGGGTGAAGAGATCCCCGCGACGAGCGATCTGCCGGTACCCTATGCCTATATGGAGACCGCAAGCGGTACGAAACAGTCCAATGTTTGCACCGGTTGGGGCGAAGAAGCGTGGTCGGCTATTCCTGTCGAACAGATTCCCGATACCGATGAATACGGTGTGAAACTGACGGGCGACTGGCAGGGCTTCTTCATCGGCGGCAACCTGTTTGCAGATATCCCGACCGAGCAGAGCGTCACGATGGTGGTGGAATATTACATCACCGGTGACATGAGCGGCCGTCAGCAGTTGTTCCGTTATAAGGTCAGCGACAACGCGCACGTGGATCTCTACACCGATACTGACAAGTTGGTCGGCGGTAAGAGCGCTCTTATCTATCACACCTTTACCGAAGCCGAGCGTACGGCGATCGGTACGGGCGATATGCGCTTTAGGATCTTGGGTTGTGAAGCGGGCGCGGGTCGCGTGTACATCCAGTCGGTGCGTCTGGTGAACACCGAATACGTGCACGAAGCGACGGACGGCGGTTATGCTGTGTGGGATGCGAACGAGCAGGTCGTGTGCGACTACTATCCCGATATTACGGCGACGGTAAGCCAGAACATGTCCTATTCCGTGCAGGATGAGGGCGCAAACTGGAACTTCAAACTTTCCGGTGATGTTTTGTCGGCGGATACTGCCGTGAACAAGCCCGTGTATATCAAGGTGAAGATGAAGGATACCTTCACCGGCGCTGCCTTCGAGATCAACCAGTTTGAGCGTTACGGCGGCGAGGATATCCCTCGTTGGGCGTACGATAACAAGGCGTGGTACGATTCGGTGGGTAACCAGTACCGCAGCTTCACGCTGACCGACGGCGAGGTAGCATTCATCCTGCCCGAGACCTGCTTTACCAATGCGAACAACGGTGGTTCGCTCCGCTTGGGAGCGTCGATCGCGTCGCAGATCGAACGTATTGAAATCTACGACCTCAATACCTTCTGCGAGAACGAGAAGGCGTCTGCTGAAGATATCGAGGCGATCCACAAGGTTCTTGCGGCGAACAATCTTAACGTTGAAAAGACCGATCGCGTAGAAGCGACCGAAGAACAGCCCGGTTACACGGGCGACACCGTGTGTGCGATCTGCGGCGACGTGTTGGCGGCGGGCAAAGAGATCCCCGTGATCGATCCGAACCGTCCGTTTGCGACGCTGGAGACCGCAGGTGGCAATCTGGTCGTGAACGGTGCAACTCTCAGCATCAAAGATAACGGCAACACCGACGTGGTTGCTATCGGCGACACGGGTGAATACGGTATTTTGCTGACCGGCGACTGGAACGGTTTCAATATGGATGGCATCTCCTTGCTTGGCAATACCGGCGAGGTTGCCATGCTCATCGAGTATTACATCGTGGGCGAAAAGGCGGAAGAGTCTCAGATGTTCCGTTATCAGATCAACGATCGTGCCCATGTGGACTTGTTTACCAAGGCGAACGGTCTGGCGCATGATGAATCCGGCCTTGTCTATCACATTTTCACCGAAGACGAGTTGGCGGCGATCGGCGATAACGACTTTACCTTCCGCATCATGGGTTGTGCAGCCGGTGCAAACGTAACCTATATCCAGTCGGCAAAACTGGTTTCGGCAGATCTCTTGGATCTGGCGACGGATGCGGGTTATGCGTACATCGAGTTTACGGAAAAACCGCTGACCGATCTGTATCCCGACATTACGGTGGTTCCCTCCTATAACCTGACCTATGCGGATCTGGAACAGCATGCGGATCATCCCGATCGCGACTGGCTGTATCGCTACATCAAGGTGGCGGGCGATCTGCTGGCTGTGAATAATCAGAGCCGTCCCGTGTACATCACGCTGTATGCGGCCGAAGGTTATGAGAACGAGGCGATTGCCATCAATGCGATCGAGCGCACGGCGGGTGCGTTCGGCGCGGGCGCTACGGTGCAGATGGTGGACGGTGTCGGCAGTGTGTTTATCCCTGCGGCGACCTTTACCAACAAGATGAACGACGGTGCGCTTCGTTTCTGGTATGAAGAAGTGCCGAAACTCGCGCGTATTGAGATCATGGATGCGGCGACCTACTGCGGCCGTGAGGATGCGGATGCCGCGTTGGTGGAAATGTTCCATGACGAAATGGCAGCGAATCTCGTAAACGTGAATCGTTTGAACAAGAAGGATCCCACCGAAGAGGAAGAGGGCTACACGGGCGACGTGTACTGCGCGACCTGTAACACCCTGCTTGCGAACGGTATCGAGCTTCCGAAGCTCGAAGTGAGCGATCTGCCCGATCCGTACGCCTACTTTGACACCGCGAACGGCAACCTCAAGGTCGAGGGTATGACCCTCGCAAATCAGGGCGCTTCTCCCGTTGCCTCGCCCATCGGCGGCAGCGGTGAGTACGGTATCAAGCTGACGGGCGACTGGCAGGGCTTCCGTATGGAGGGCGTGCAGCTGCCGACCGATACCGAAGTGGCGCTTATCATCGAATACTACGTTGATGCCGAACTGACCAACACGACCCAGTTGTTCCGTTATCAGACCCATGCCAACATGCCGGGCGAGATCCTGCCCGACGGTACTGACATCCACTGGGACGATATCTTCAACGATCAGGACAACATCAAGAACCGCGAGTCCGGTCTGCTTATCTACATCCTCACGGAAGAGGAAGTGGCGGCAATCAACGCCGGTGACTCGGTGAAGATCCTCGGCTGCGGCCCCGGCGCGAACATTTCCTATATCCAGTCGGTGCGCTTTATCGACAGCTGGTACGTGAACGTGGGCGGCGACCTTGGCTTTGACTATATGTCCTTCGAAGAAGTGCCGCTGTGCGAATACTATCCCACCATTACGGGCTTGCAGGGCTCGGGTATGGTGTTGAGCCCGAGAGAAGAGGGCACCAATCCTGATAACGGTGAGGCGGTGCGCTACGCGTACTTCACGGTGACTCAGGCACTGGCGGGCGAAAATGCTGCCTACCGTCCTGCGCAGTTGGTCTTCATGCTCAAAGAGGATTGCGGGATCGAAAGTTTCCAACTCGATTACCAGATCGCCCGTCGCGATGAAAACAACCCGGGCATCGAATGGGGTCATTACACCGTTACGCTGGAAGAAGGCGTAGACGGAGTGCTTATGGGCGAAGTGCTGCTCGAGGATGCTTGCTTTGCGAACGAACTGAACGGTCTCGGCTCCATCCGTCTGCCGAACCATCCGTCGGTTCCCGTGTTGGATAACCTTGTGATGATCATGGCGATGGGCTTGACCGACACCTCCGAACTGCAAGCGCTGGTGGACGGCGTGGACGAGGCGGTCGTTGGTAAGACCAAGGCTTCGGCGGACGAATACCGTGCCGTTGTGGAAGAGTACGCGCTTCTCCTCGAAGATCCGTTCGTGCTCGAAGAAGACGTGGCGGCGGCTGTGGCGGCGATCAACGAAGCAGCGGCGGCGCTCGTGGATTGCGAACACGGCGGCGACACCAAGCTTGTCGGTGCTGTAGAGGTTACCAATCACGTGGTGCCCGGCTACACCGGCGATACCCACTGTGCGGAATGCGACCTGCTCCTTGAAGAGGGCGACGTGATCCCCGCGCACGAGACCGAGATCCGTAACATCAAGCAGCCGACGTGTAAAGAGCCCGGCAATGCGGGCGACCGTTGGTGCATCGAGTGCGACGAACTCGTGGCGGTGGGCGATTCCATCATGCAACTCCCGCATAAGTGGGACGAAGGCGTTGTGACCAAGCCCGCAACCCCCGACACGAAGGGCGAGATCACTATCACCTGTACCGTTTGCGGCGAAACCAAGATCACCCGCGTCGATTTCGAGGCCGGTATCGGTGACGTGGACAACAACGGTAAGGTCGACTCCACCGACGCCCGTTTGGTGCTCCAGTATGCGGTGAAGAAGATCACGCCTTCGGCGCTGAATCTGGACGTTGCGGACGTGGACGGCAGCGGCAAGGTCGATTCGACCGACGCACGTCTCATTCTGCAATACGCAGTGAAGAAGATCAATAAATTCCCTGCGGAATAATTGCCTAACGCATAAAAACAAAACAGCAAGGGTACACGAGAGATCGTGTACCCTTGTTTTTTTGTTGAGGTTCGATCGTCAATTTTCGGCGGGCGTTGTAGACGGGACGTCGACGGGAGACCCGTTCCCTGCTACAGGCACCGCATTGTGCAATCGGTCGTGAAAACGGATGTGCGGGTTGGGCACCGTGTTGAAATCGTGCGGTAGGGGCGCGCATCGCGCGTCCGCGGAAATCAAACACAACATGGTGTTTTCCACAACCCCCTTGCCTCGCCCCGCGTGCGGGGAGAGGTGCCGAGCGCAGGCGAGGCGGAGAGGGGCGGGGTGTTTCTGCGAAAACGATGTTGGTGTCCGTTGGACACCAACATAGCACCGGATGCCGACGGTAGGGTGCGGCAATCTGCCGCCCGCATTACGACCTCTCCGTCACGGCTACGCCGTGCCACC
>CAZESL010000120.1:0-5822 GCA_964515215.1 uncultured Eubacteriales bacterium | reverse complement strand
GATACTTTGCACATGCGCACCGAGAGATACGCTTTCCAATGCATTACAGTAGGAGAACGCCGAGGCACCTATCTCGGTCACACCGCTGAAAACGATTTCTTCAAGTGACGAGCAATCCGAAAATGCGCCTATACCGATGCGTTTCACGCTGTCGGGGATCCTCACGGTCGTAAGTTCCGTGCAGGAACTAAACATCTCATCACCGATGACTGTCACGCCGTCTTCCAGCGTCACCTCTTGCAGGAAACTACATGCTCGAAATGCGCGAATCCCAATCATCTGCACACTCGCCGGAATCGTCACCGTAGCAAACGAGCATCCCGAAAAAGCGTTGTTGCCGATCGTTTGTACTCCCGATCCAAGGGATACTTGGGTTAAAGGCGTCGCTTCAAACGCCTGTGCACCGATGCTCGTCACGCTGTCGGGAATGTCCACCGCCGTTAGCGAGGAACATCCCACGAACGCCCCATCACCAATCATCTGCACCCCCGCGCCAAGCGATAGATCCTCCAACGCGTAGCAGTTGGAAAAAGCACAAGTGCCAATTTGTGAGACGCTGTCAGATATATATACCTTCTCCAACATAGTGCAGTTGGCGAAGGCTTCGTCACCGATGCTCTCCACCCCCGTCGGAATCGTAATCTCTTTTATTGCCTCACATGCGAGGAACGCTCCCGCTTCAATGCGCGTTATCTGCGTACTCAATGCGATATCCTCTAAGGCATAACAGTAGGAAAATGCTCCTTTGCCGATGCTCACGACGCTGTCGGGCATATCCACCGCCGTCAGCGACCAGCATGCAAAAAACGCGTAATCACCGATGTGCGTTAAACCATCCGCACTACAGAATCAAGTATATTCTTGAAACGTCGATTTTAATATACTCTACAGCGTCTCGCCTGTTTTGTCCAAAATTGATAGGGGGTACTTTTATGTATACACGCATTTTATATACAAAAAGTATTATTTCGGTTCTATATTACCGTCCCCCCTCGTTTTTCGCTTGACATGCCGTAACAATATGGTATACTATGATACAATCGTCAAGAAGAAGCGGAGAGAGGAATATATGACCAAACAGCAGATCGTGAAAACGCACCTGATGTCTTCGATAATGCCCGCCCTGTTTTTCGGCGCGCTGGCAGGCACGGTGACGGGGGCGGTCGTTACGGTATATAAGTGGCTCGCAGGGTACGCCACCGCCGCGTCCGCCGCCCTCTATGCTGCGTTGCGCGCACACCTTTGGTATCTGCCCGCTGCCGCGGCGGTGCTGATCGTAACGGGTCTGTTGCTTCACGTGATCTACCGCCGTCATCCCGGACTGCGCGGCGGCGGTATTCCCACGGCGGTGGGAGCCATGCGCGGTACGTTACCCGCCAACGGTCTGCGCAGTACGCTCGCATCGGCCGCGCTTTCTCTGCTCACCTTTTTGTGCGGTGTGCCACTCGGCACGGAAGGACCATCGGTGTTGCTCGGCACAGGTCTTGGCGGCGTTGCCGCCCGCAAAGCCCCGAAAAAGTGGCACGCGTGGGAACGCTATTCCATGACGGGCGGTGCGTGCGCGGGGTTCTCTGCCGCTACGGGCGCACCGCTGTCGGCAATTCTGTTTGCGGTGGAAGAAGCGCATCGCCGTATCTCGCCGCTCATCGTGCTGACGGCTGTGGTGTCGGTGCTGTTTTCCGAATTTACTTCCAACCTGCTCGCGCCTCTGCTCGGCTGTGAAACGACGCTGTTTTCCTTTTCGGTCTACGACCCGCTTACCTTGTCCGAAATATGGGTGCCGCTCGTTGTGGGGCTATGCGGCGGTATCTTCGCGGTACTTTTTTTGCGCGGATACGCCCGCCTTGCCGCGTGGCTTCGCTCACTGCCACCCTTGGCGGTGCTGTGCGGTGTCCTGCTCGTCACCCTCGCGGCGGGACTGGTCTCGACCGATTTTATCTCCACCGGTCACGCCCTGATCGAAGATCTGTTCACGCGCACCCCCGCTTTGTGGATGCTGGTTGCCGTTCTCCTCGTGCGCTCGGTGCTTTCGCTCTCCGCCAACGTTTCGGGGATCACGGGCGGTATCTTTCTACCGCTGATGGCGGTGGGCGCGGTACTCGCCGCGTTGCTCGGCCGCCTGCTGTGCCTCTGCGGTGTGGACCCCGCGCTGTATCCGTTGATCGTCTGTCTCGGCATTTGCGGGTGCATTGCGGGGATGATGAAAATGCCGCTCACCTCTATCTTGTTTGCGGTAGAAGCGCTCGGCCTGTCGCAAAATCTGTTGCCCGTGATCCTGGTATGTGCGCTATCCTACGTGATTCCCGAAACACTCAAAGAGGACTCGGTAATGGAGCGGATGCTTCACCGCCATCAGGAAAACCGCAACCACGGAAGATCCCACGTGGTGTGTGAGCAAGACTTCGAGATCGAAGAAGGCGCTTTTGCCGTGGGCAAAGAGGTGCGTGACATCTTCTGGCCGCACGGGGTGTTCGTCCTCTCGGTTCAAAAAAGCGGCGAAGCCTCCCCTCTGCTGGCGGCGCATGACGTACTGTCGGTGCAGATACAAAGTTATGCTATGGAAAGTACAGTTGCCGCTCTGCACAGCATAACCAAATCAGGGGGGTAGGTTTTCGTAATCCGGCTAAATTCTATACGTGCTGTATATTTAACTCTTTATATTACAAAACCCCGCATTCTTTTTACGGAATGTGGGGTTTTTGGCTGTATTGTGCTTTTCAGAACGGCAGGATCTCGCCGCCCTTGTCGGCGCTCTGTTTAAGCGTTACTGCCAGACGAATGCTTTCAGCCGCACTCTCGGGCGGATTTTGCAGATTGGGCTCACCGTTCACAAAAATATCGGTTATATATTCCAATTCTTTCATGTACATATCAGCGGGGGTGATGTCCGCTTTGAAGGATTCGCCCTCGTACGGGTACACGGTCACAACACCGTTCTCCAACACGACGTTCGCTTTTTCAAAACTGACGCGATAGTCGGCAACAAACGGCATCTGTTGCTGATCCCAACGGCCTTCCGCGAAGATGGACATGCCGTCGTAATCCATACGGGAAACGGCAAACGCATCTTCCACGATCTGATGACCGCCCGCGACGCAGGAGACCGCCTTCGGCTCACCGAACAGGAAACGGATGATATCCAGGTCGTGAATGTGCAAGTCAAAGATCACGCCGCCCGAACGGGAGGGATCCATAAACCAGTTTTCCCAACCCCATGTGGGCGCACCGCTCAAACGGCGGAAGGTGCCGCCCGTGACCTTACCGTAAGTGCCGTCCTCGATCAACTTTTTGAGGTACAGATAGTCGGGACTGAAACGCAGGCACTGGCCGATCATCAAACGACCGTTCGATGCCGCCACCATTTCCTGACAATCCTCGTAGGTCAGCGCCATCGGCTTTTCGCTCATCACCAAGTAGCCGCGATTCAGCATATCCACCGCGTACTTCTTGTGCAAGTAGGTCGGTACCGCAATATCGATAAAGTCGAGTTCCTCGTTTTTGAGCATTTCCTCAAGGTCGGTATAGGTGTGAATGTCGGCCGCGCCGCCCTCACCGCCACCGATATTGAGCTGTACGCCTTCGGTGAACGCTTCGGGACGAATGTCACACGCTGCCACCAATTTCACTTTTCCCATCGCTTCCAGCGCTTTGTAGCCGGGCAAATGCGCACCCTTCACAATGCCGCCGAAGCCGATCAATCCGGCTTTTAACATCGTTATATCCTCCTAAAAATGAGTTTCTTTTACTTTACACTATAAATTTATAAATGTAAAGTATTGCGCAAAACTTTAGTTGTTTTTTCTCACACGGTATACGGAATCACAAAGACGCCTTCTCCTGCACCGAGACGAATGCGAAACACCCCGTTTTCCAGCGGTTGATCGTATTCCCGCCCCGCACGCCAGTACACCACGCGGTCGGCATCGGCAAAGGTCGCCTCCACCTCGCTCCACTCGTAATAGTACGGATTGTGCGCGTTGACCAGCCAGTAGCCGTCCCGCCCGTCTTCGGGATTCTCGAAGCAGCCGATCAAGGTGTCACGCGTGGCGGTCACCGCCCCCAGCGCCTCGTCGGTGTAACGGCCTTCCACCAGGCGGATGTTCTCGTCCTCGCTCTTCACCACCGTGCGGCACCCTTTCCATTGAAAGCGCATAAACACGTGGTCGCAGGCGTGCACCTGCTCGTTCACCTTTTTTACGTCGTAATAGATGCCCGTTTTGCGCCATCCGCCCTCTTCCGCTTCGTCGTATACGACCATCGCGGTGGGAAACACCTCGTATTTACTCTCGTTGTAGTGTTGCCAGAAGGTGAAATAGCCGAGTCGTCGTGCACCGAACGCCAAGGCGGAATACACCTGCCAGCGCACGTCTTCATACGTCGTTTCGCGGAAGACGGGTTGCCCTTTACCGGTCGCGGGATCGTAATTACGATCCATACGGAACGCCTGCAACGTAACTGACATGGGGAACCCACCGTTTTTACCACCTTCTGCCGCAATTTCCAGATTACGGAAAAAGATGGGAGACAGCGTATCGGCGCCCGCATCGTGATTGTGGGTGTAATAGTCGAATGAAAATTCACCGAGCAACGTCCCGTAGGCGGCAACGTACTTCTTGTACTCCGTCTCTTTCATCTTCAAGGTAACTTCTTTGTCCTTAAACTGCGGATCGTTCATATCCGCGCCAAACATCTCCGCCGTACCGTAAATGGGAAGCATCGACGTAAAAATATCCCATTCGGGAGCCAGTTCCTGCACAAATTTCACGCAGGATTCCAGCCCGACACGGTGTTTCATCGTCGGCTCGTCGGTCAAAAGCAAGCCTTTCACCGTATCGGGAAAATATTTCTTCAAGGTCGCGATCATCTCCGCGATCATCGTCTTTTCCCCGTCGGTCATCGCAGTGTCGCGGCGCGCCATAATGTACATCAGTTCCGCCTGCGAGGGGTACACGGGCAGGCCGTGCTTTTGTGCGATCTGTAAGAAGCGGTAGAGATCGCTCTTTTCAAAGTCTGCCTCCCCCACGATGCCTTCGGGAGCCACGCGCGTACCGTAAAAAGCGTCGCCTTCGGGGATCAGAAAGGTCAGCCCCGCCGCTTTATAGGCTTCAAACACGTCGTCGCTCCAAAATTCGGGAAAACCCGCCTCAGGATCGCGCGGATTGCCGTATTCTTCGTCGAATTTGCGTTTCCCCGCACGACGCGGGCCCATATAGGCGGTCATTTCCAGCCGACGGTCGTCGGCGTATTGCGGTTTTCCGTGTTGTATCATACGATCTTACCCCTTTCGGTGTGTATATCGGCAGTATAGCATAAATTCAGCAAAGGTGCAAGCCTGTATAGAGCAAGATAACTGTCCCCAATACCAAAAGCGGCACGCCCAAACACACGAAAAGGAGTGCGTTCGCATCGTAATGCGGTGACATACACTCGTCTTTCACATACGCAATTTTCGGAAAACGCTTTAAATACATCACCGAAACCATCCGCGGCATCTGTTTGGCGGTAACAAACTCTGCGTGTTTGACGGCATACGTCTTGCCGTTCACGCGATATTCGTATTTCGCGGTGCTTTGGTGTTTTAAAAACACATCTCGCCTGCGTCCGCCCCATAACCAGACGTCTTTTTTATGTTTTACGTCGATCTGTGTTCCCGTAACTCTGCCCACGGAGTCCCCGTTACGTTCAAACGCGCGATAAATGATAAAAAGTACCGTCGCAAGCAAGAAAAAAACAAGGGAAATCGTAATAAAGATCAAACCGGCCACAACCATTTCATCACCGCCTCCCGTGTAGTATAGCATACATTTGCACGAAGTGCAACA
>CAZESL010000119.1:0-5849 GCA_964515215.1 uncultured Eubacteriales bacterium | reverse complement strand
TCCCCTTGAAGATGCAAGGGGAGCTGTCGGCGTAGCCGACTGAGGGGATTTGAAACCAAAAGTTGAATACTGACGAGCGGTCTCTACCAACAACCCCTCCGTCTTTTTATGGCGCACGCCATAAAAAGACACCTCCCCTTACACAGGGGAGGCATACGGTAAATCCTATTTACTTCAACATATCGATCAATTCACCCAGCACCGGCTCAAACGCCGCGCCGTACCAATGATTGTCAAGTTTTGCCGTGGTGTCGATACACGCCACCGTGTAATCCGCCGCAATGCGGGCGGCGTCCACCGCCGCTTTGCCGCGCACCAACGCCCCCACGAACGCCGAGGCGTAGATATCCCCCGTGCCGTGGCAACTGTTTTGGCGCTTGGGATGCTCGTAGTAATGCGAAACGCCGTTTTCGCTCACCAACACACCCGTCGTCTCTGCGGCAAACGACACCCCCGTGAACACCACCGTTTTCGCGCCCAGTGCGTGCAGTTTTTCCACCAACCCGTCAATATACGCGCGGTCATACTGCTCGTTATACGGGGTATCGGTCAAGAAGCAGGCTTCGGTGAGGTTCGGCACCACCACGTCCGCCGCGCCGCACAAGCCCTTCATCGCTTCGACGTACGCCATGTCAAACAGCGGATACAACTTGCCGTTATCCGCCATCGCGGGATCCACCACCCGCACGCCGCCCGTCTTCAGCACGGTATCGAACAACGCTTTCACGTAGTCGATCTGCTCGGTACTGCCGAGATAGCCCGTGTAGATCGCGTCAAACGCGATCTGCTCCTTTTGCCAATGCGCGGCAATGGCGGGCATATCCTCCGTCAGATCGCGGAAGGTAAAACCGCTGAACCCCGCCGTGTGGGTGGACAGCACCGCCGACGGCAACACGGCCGTCTCCACCCCGCACGCTGAAATAATGGGCAACGCTACCGTCAGCGAACACTGCCCCACGCAGGAGATGTCCTGCACCGTTAATACTCTCTTGTACTCCATACGCTCACATCCTTTGTACGCCACTATACACCTATTTTGGTAATAAGTAAATGCCCAGAATAATATATTTTTATATGACCAGTTTGGGAACTTCTTGACAAGATCTTGCAGCCTATGCTACTATCCTATTGGAGTTACTAAACGATGTTTGCGGCTGCGGGAGGTGTGCTTATGAAATCCGTGCTTTTACTGTTCAAACTGTGGCGGGCGGGATACCGCTCCGCACGCGGTCTGTGGTGGCTCACCACCGTGACCGTGTTCAGTTGCTTTTTATTCTTGCTGTACACGTATATGGCGCCGTTCGTCGAAGCACGCAACTCCATCTATTACAATCTTATCTACCGCCACACGGCGATCGAACGGCTCGGCACACCCGATGCCGCCCGGTGGGAAGCGGTGTGCACGCTGTTGGAGGAAAGCCGTGCCGTCGATTACTACATACTGAAAAAGCCGCTGGAGCAACCGACGTTGGGCGTGATCAGCAGTGTGTCTACCGTGGTACCGACCAATATGAGTCTGTACGCATGGCAAAAAGAGAATCGCGATCTGTTGTGCGACAGCGAGTATGGCGAGCCGCTCCCCGGCTGTGCGTACGTCAATACCAAATACGCCTTTGAAGGCACCTTGCCTTTGAAGCGCGGCGACACCTTCATGGCCGACGGGCGATCCTTTACCTACTTTGTCAACATCTGGGGGGACGACCTGTTTGATATCTTGATCAGCGAGGAGGATTTTGCCGCCTTAGAGCAATCGCCGAGCAGCTTGATCTACGGTATCTCCCCCTTCGCGACCCGTGGGGCGGTGGAACGGTTGAACCGTGCGTTGGCGGAAATCTTGCCGCAAGCGCGTTTTTCCGTCACGTTTGACCGTTCACTCGGCGTGAACGCAGCAGGTGGTCTGTACTCCGACCCGCAGTTTTTCGGCGTGGTGTGTATCGCACTGCTCGCATGGTTCCTTTTGTACCGCCATTGGATCGATCTGCGGGCCCGTCGACTGGCGGTCACCCGCTTGCTGGGGTGTCGGCGGCGCACGCTGTTTTGGCTGTTGACGGGGGAAGCGGTATTCAACACCTTTCTGACCTTTGCGATCACCCTTGGCGGTTACGCCCTGTGGTGGGCGACGGTGGAAAACGCACCCCGCAGCGCCCTGTTGCTGTGCAAAGACGCGCTTCCCTTGATCGGCGCACTGCTCTTAGTCGGTGCCGCCATCGGTGCCGCCGCCGCACGGCGGGTCACCTGCCGCGTGCTGTCCGACGTCGAGAAAGGGGGAAGATGATGAGACGTTTTTTCAAATGCCTGCGCCTGAACGCACGTCACACCGTCAAACGGCAATGGCCGCTCTTTTTGGCACTGCTGTTTTTGCTCACCCTCATCTCCTACGCCGTGGATCTGACCGTCGGTCTGTCGCTGGAGCATTACGATTACGTCGATCGGTATTTTGACCGCACCGAAAAGCCCTACGTTGCCTTGGTGTTGAACTCGCGGTACGGTATGATCTATAGCGAAGAACTGTGGCAGGAATTGTACGATGCGTGCGGGGAACGCCCGCTTATCAGTTCGTTTATACAAGAGTATGAAGGTGACATCGCCTTTTGTGAATACGATCCCGGGCTGTTGGGTATCGTTCCCGCACTGCAAAGCGGGCGGTGGCTCACCCCCGCCGATGCCGACGAAAACGCCCTCGCCTGCGTGGTGAGCAGTGGGTTGGCTACGGCGTATCCGCTCGGCTCCGCCTTTTTGCATCCGACGTACGTAAAAGACGAGAGCACCCCCGACGGATGGCGTGAGATCACCCTTTCGTATCAAGTGGTGGGGATACTGGACGAAGACGAACGTCCAATGACCGGTAACCTCACCCGTGACCCGTTGGCGCTCGACAGTTTTGTTGATCTGATGTATAACGGGAATTTCGTGGTGATGACCGCTCCCATTTCCTACTCTACCGCCACTATGTGGTTTCAAACCGACGTGCCCGCAGAGGAAATGCAAACGCGTCTTCAAAAATACGGCACCGTTATGAGTACGGAGCAACTGACGAACGCGTACACCGATGAAGCGATACGCAGTATCTTTGTCGGTGGAGAAGTCGTCCCGTATCTCCTACTGATGGCGATACTCATTACCATCAGCACCGCCGTCATCCATTTCGGGCGCACGAGGCGGGATTACGCGATAATGTATTTGTTGGGACAGTCGCGGCGTATGCTCACCGCCACCACCGTCACGCTGTACGGCCTCACGGTAGCGGTCGGCGTCCCGCTCGGAGTGCTGTGGTCGTTTTTGCAGCACGGTGTAGCCATTTCGGTGGCACGGTGGTGTGTAATCGGCATCGCGGCGGTCTCTATGCTTTGCATTTCTGCGGTGATCGTCTGTTTCTTCCGCCGCAGTCCCATGCAGTTGTTTACCGAAAATCGATAGAAAGGGTGACGATATGTTTATTGAGCTTACGGGTGTCGGCAAACGCTACACCATCGACAAGACCACGTTTTGCGACGCACTGACCGACGTTACGCTTTCCATCGGCGAAGGCGAGATTACCGCCATCGTCGGGCGTTCGGGTGCGGGCAAATCCACGCTCTTGCACATTTTGGGTGCGATGGAACCGCCCACCGAGGGCACGTATCTGCTGAACGGTACCGACGTCACCCACTGCCGCGACGGCGAACTGGCGGCACTGCGCAACCGCTATATGGGCTTCGTGTTGCAGGAATTCGCACTGATCAACGATCTGAGCGTGGCGGACAACGTGCTGTTGCCCGCGTACTTCAACGACCGCCCCTTGCGTGTTGCCCGCGCCGCAGTCACACCGCTGCTCGAGCAGGTCGGCATCGCACACTTAAAGCACAAAAAAGCCCGCCACCTTTCGGGCGGCGAGCGGCAACGCGTGGCGATCGCCCGCGCCTTGCTGAACGACCCTGCGCTGATCTTGGCGGATGAGCCGACGGGCAATCTGGACAGCGAGACCGCCGCCGACATCTTCTCGCTGTTTCAATCCTTGCGCGATCGCGGGAAGACCATCATCATGGTGACGCACGACAACGATCTTGCCGCACGGTGCGACCGCATCATCCGCATTTCCGACGGCCGCGTGGTGTAAGACCACGCATTACGGCAGATGCAAAACAGGAACAAAAACAGAGAGAATGCACAACGAATGTGCATTCTCTCTGTTTTTGGTGGATGTTCACTTCACCTCGAAAGCGGCTGTGCCCCTTGGCTCCCTTGTGTAAAGGGAGCTGGCGGCGTAGCCGACTGAGGGATTGTCTTATACATTCGTTTTCAAACGACCCCTCCGTCTTTTGCCTTTGGCAAAATCCACCTCCCCTTACACAGGGGAGGCACGTTTGACAGCGCTCTGCTATTTCCTCTCCCGCCGTCGGGCACGGCGTACGCGGTGAATGTGGCGCTCAAAATCGCCGCTTGTGAGCAGATCGGCCAACACGTATTGCTCGAACATCGGCACGGTGCAGGAGTAGAACCCCACCGTTTCTTCAAACCGCGGGAGCAGTGAGGGCGGCAACACCATGTACCCCACGCGGATGGACGGGGCCACCGTGCGGGAGAAGGTGTTCAGGTAGATCACCCGCTCGTCGGCGCACAGCGAAAACAGCGGGTCTTCGTTTTTCGTGGACACGGTGAGTTCCGAATCGTAATTATCCTCCACAATATAGCCATCGCGGCGGGTCGCCCACCGCAGGTATTCTGCCCGCTTGGAGGCATTGGCCGTCACCCCGCTGGGGTAACTGTTAAACGGGGTCACGTGAAGCACCCGTGCCGCCGTATCCGCCAGTGCGGCGGAGGCGATGCCGTCCGCCTCCATACGAAGCGGCTCGCAGACGATGCCGCTCGCCTCGTACACGCGTCGGATCTTGTCGTAGGACGGATCTTCCAGCGCGAACGTACACCCGCGGAATATCTGCGACAGCAGACTGTAAAGGTACTCCGCACCCGAGCCGATAATGACCTGATGGGCACCGACCGCCATACCGTGCCGCCGCACGAGATACTCCGCCACCGCCGCTCGCAACTGCACGCACCCGTGGTTGGGGGATTTTTGCAGGATCGCCTCCCCCTGCTCGGTCAGCACCCGCCGCATGGTGCGTGCGAGCACCGAAAAGGGAAACGCCGTTGCCTTGTGCACCGTCGGCGTGACCGTCGGGGTCACCGCCGCCGCGTGCATCGGCAAAAAATCATCCGCACGGTAAATGACAAAATACCCGCTTCGCTCCCGCGCTTCGATATACCCCTCTTCCGTGAGCAGAGCGTACGCGTGCTGTGCCGTCACCACACTGACCCCCGCCTCCTCCGAAAGCAGGCGCTTCGAGGGCATCTTCTTGCCGTAGGGATACACCCCGGCGGTAATATCCCGTCGGAGTTGTTCGTACAGCTGCATATACGCACTCTTTTTTGCGTTTTCCTCCAAACGATACGCCATCTGGTATTACCAACTTTCGAAATTCCTTCAAAGTCAGTATACCAGATGGCGTCTGTTTTGTAAAGAGTATTTAGGTTTTACAGATTGAGGAAATCCTTGCGATAGTCAAGACCGAACGCATCGGCAACCGCCTTCAGTTCGGGATCCAGAATGGTGTTGACGTGCGGCATATGCGCCGTCAGCATATACAACTGTGCCGCCTTTTCCACCGTTTCGATCAGACCGAAGGTCTCATCCATGTCGCGGCCCGCGCCGTAGATGCCGTGCAAGCCCCAGACCACCAGACGGTACTCTTCCATCTTCTTCGCGGTGGCTTCGCCGATCTCGTTGTTACCGCAGACCATCCACGGCAGCACACCGATACCGTCGGGGAACACCACGATGCACTCGGTGCACATCTCCCAAATGGTGTGGG
>CAZESL010000118.1:0-6100 GCA_964515215.1 uncultured Eubacteriales bacterium | reverse complement strand
ACTTTACGCTGAACGGTGCGGAGGGGACGTTGCGTATCTACACCACCCGTCCCGACACCCTCTTCGGCGTGACCTTTATGGTCATGGCGCCCGAGCATCCCCTGATCGAGAAGTATCGTGACCGCATCTCGAACATAGACGCACTCGACGCGTACCGTACCGAGTGCGCCAAAAAGACCGAGTTCGAGCGTACCCAGTTGGTGAAAGACAAGACGGGTGTGCGTATTGAAGGTATCTCGGCGGTGAATCCCGTGACCGGCAAGGAAGTGCCGATCTACATTTCGGATTACGTCATGATGGGGTACGGCACGGGGGCTATTATGGCGGTGCCCGCGCACGACGAGCGTGACTACGATTTCGCCAAGAAATTCGGCATCGACATCATTCCCGTGATCGAAGGCGGCAACATCGAAGAAGCCGCCTACACGGGTGACGGCAACGTTATCAATTCGGGTTTCCTCAACGGTTGTACCACCAAGCAGGAAGCGATCGAAAAAATGCTCGCCTATCTCGCCGCCGAAGGGATCGGTGAAGCGGGTGTGCAGTACAAGATGAAGGACTGGGCGTTCAACCGTCAGCGTTATTGGGGCGAGCCGATCCCGATCGTGCACTGCCCGACCTGCGGCATGGTGCCTGTGCCGTATGAGGAACTGCCGCTTCGCCTGCCGCGTGCAGACAGTTTTGCTCCCGGCTCGGACGGCGAAAGTCCGCTTGCCAAAATGGAAGATTTTGTCCGTTGCACCTGCCCGAAATGCGGCGGTGCGGCACGTCGTGAGACCGATACCATGCCCCAGTGGGCAGGCTCGTCCTGGTATTTCCTGCGTTACGTCGATCCGAAGAACAGCGAAGCGCTGGCGGATAAAAAGGAACTGGAATACTGGATGCCCGTCGACTGGTACAACGGCGGTATGGAGCACGTGACCCGTCACATGATCTACTCCCGCTTCTGGCACCACTTCCTGCACGACATCGGTGCGGTGCCCACGGCGGAACCGTATGCCAAGCGTACGGCGCAGGGCCTCATTCTGGGTCCCGACGGCGACAAGATGAGCAAATCCAAGGGCAACGTGGTCGACCCGCTCGAGGTGGTGGATGCCTACGGTGCGGACGTGTTGCGTGTGTACATTCTGTTTATGGGTGACTACGAAAAGGCGACTCCGTGGTCGGAAAACGGCGTGAAAGGC
Organism: uncultured Eubacteriales bacterium; assembly: GCA_964515215.1. Taxonomy (GTDB): domain Bacteria; phylum Bacillota; class Clostridia; order Oscillospirales; family Acutalibacteraceae; genus SIG588. The sequence continues at coordinate 4,916 of CAZESL010000118.1, read as the reverse complement.
TGTAAGCGTTTCCTCGACCGCGTGTGGTCGTTGCAGGAGGCGTTGACGGCGGACGAGGAACTTTCGGAGGATATGACCGCTCCTTTCCACCGCACCCTGAAAAAGGTGACCGAAGATATCGAAGCGATGAAGTTTAATACCGCTATTGCGGCGATGATGACGTTGCTCAACCAACTCGGCGAAAAGGGCTCGGTCACCCGCGGCGAGTGGAAACTGCTTCTCTCGATGCTCAATCCGTTTGCACCGCACATCACTGAGGAGATGTGGCAGGCGGCAGGCTTCGAGGGTATGCTCGCGACCGCAGAATGGCCCGCTTACGACGAAGCGAAGTGCGCCGAAAGCACCATTGAGATCGCCGTGCAGGTCAACGGCAAACTGCGCAGCCGCCTGACGGTGGCGGCAGACGTCACGGCCGCCGATGCGATCGCCGCGGCGAAGGCAGACGAAAAGACCTTGCCGTTCATTACGGGTATGCAGTTCGTGAAAGAATTGTACGTCCCCGGAAAACTGGTCAACTTGGTGGTAAAACCGCAATAAATTAGGGCGGTTTGACGAAAAAACCAAAAAACCGAAAAAAATCATAGATTAGACTTGACGAACAGACAAAAAGCGTGTATACTAATTAGGCTAATAGCATATTACCCCTGCTTACAGGCGGAGGGAGGGAATACGAATGTCAGAAGTCAAGGTCAAGGAAAACGAAAGCTTGGACAGTGCTCTTCGCAGATGGAAGAAGTCCTGCGCGCGCGCGGGTACGCTCGCTGAAGTCCGCAAGAGAGAGCATTATGAAAAGCCTTCTGTCCGACGCAAGAAGAAGTCGGAGGCTGCACGCAAGAGAAAGTTCAAATAAGCGTATGCATCCGCAAACGGGATAGAAGTGATCTTCTATCCCGTTTGTTCTTTTAAGGGTGGCAATCACGACCCGAACCGGCCTCAAAGCGGTGGATTTCGGTGCTTTTTGCCCCGCTCGTTCTTGTAAGGCACAAAGCATTACGGCGCCCGAGCAGAACAAAAATCCCTCGAAATCCCCTCGTTTTGAGGTCGTGGATTTTGAAAAGAGCGGATTGTGGCGTTGATGATTTACCGGTGGTGAGCGGGAATCCGCCTTTTCAAAACAAGGTGCGGATCGTTCTTGTCACCCTCGGGCGGCAATTATAAAGAGAGGTGGCAGTATGGGGCTGTTTCGGCCGACGGTGCGGTATCGGCGCATTACGGATATTACAGTGGAAGATGTAAAGCGTCTGGACGTAACGGGCATTTTGCTGGACGTGGATAATACCCTCACCACCCATTATTGCCCCGATCTGTCGGAGGAAGTGGCGGCGTGGCTTTCTGCCATGCAGGCGGCGGGGGCAAAACTCACCGTCGTCTCCAACGCCAAGCGCTACCGTGTGGAACCGTTTGCCCGAAAGATCGGCCTTTCCTGCGTGTGGCTGGCGGCGAAGCCTTTGCCGTTTGGATTTTGGCGGGGAATACGCCGCTTGGGTGTCGGGCGGCGGCACTGCCTTGCGATCGGGGATCAGACGTTTACCGACACGTTGGGTGCAAAACTCGCGGGCGTGCGCGTGGTACAACTGGAACCGATACAACTCGAAGAAGATAAACCGTTTATGATGTTTAAACGGCGGATAGAAGCGTATATACTGAAAAAGGAGGAACGGCGATGACGGCACGGTTCGGCCCTGCAGGCAACGGTGACGATTTCACGTTGGCAGGTTTAAAGCATACGGCAGAAGCGCCCGCGTGGCTGCGCACACTGGGGCTTTCGGCGTATGAGTATCAGTGCGGGCGCGGTGTGCGGCTGAACGAGGATACGGCGGCAGCCATAGCCCTTTCGGCGATGCAGAACGACGTTGCAGTGTCGGTGCACGCGCCGTATTTCATTTCGCTCGCTTCCGCTGAGGAAGAAAAGCGGGATAACAGTTTAAAATATATTTTGGACAGCGCGGCGGCGGTGTCGATGCTCGGCGGGGATCGCATTGTGGTGCATCCCGGCGGGCTTGGCGGCCGCACGCGGGAGGAAGCCACGGCACTCGCCGTGCAAACGCTCACCCGCGCTCAACGTGTGTTGGATGAAGCGGGGCTCGGTGCGGTGCATATCTGCCCCGAAACGATGGGCAAGATCAATCAGTTGGGAGATTTGGATGAAGTGCTCACCTTCTGCGCGATCGACGAGCGGTTTCTTCCCTGCGTGGATTTCGGGCATTTGAACTGCCGTGTGCAGGGTGCACTGGATTCTGCCGAAGCGTTGGTACAGGTGTTGGATACGGTGGCAAACCGTTTGGGCGTCGAGCGTATGCGGCAGATGCATATTCATTTTTCGCGTATCGAATACACCGCGGGCGGCGAAAAACGACACCTCACGTTTGAGGAAACGACGTTTGGTCCCGAACCGCAACACTTAGCCGAAGCGCTGGTGCGGCGGGATGCCTCACCCGTGGTGATCTGTGAATCGGCGGGCACGCAAGCGCGGGATGCCGCGACGCTGTGCCGTTTGTGGAAAGAGCAAAAAGGAGTGGAATAACAATGGCTTGGGAATGGCAACGTTTGGCAGAGCACTTTGAAGTGGGGGAGGCGGCACTCATTACGGCGCACCCCGATCAGCGGTTGCTGACGCATTTCCCCGTGGACGATGCACACGTGTTAGTGGCAAAAGACGGCGCGGTGTTGGTCACCGACTCGCGCTATATCGAAGCCGCTACACGCGACGTGAAGTCGATGGAGATCCTCTGCCCGAAGAATTTTAACGACGAGGTGGCAGGTTGGCTGTCCCGTCACGGTGTCACGCGGTTGCACGTGCAGGCAGGGCATATGAGCCTTTCCTCTTTCGGGTGGTGGAAAGGCATTCTGCCCGCGGTGGAGTTGGTGAGTGACGGTGCGCTGGACGGTTGGCTTGCGGCTCTGCGCACGGTGAAGACGTCCGAGCAGATCGACGCGATCCGTCGGGCACAAGCCCTCACCGACGAAGGGTTTGCCTACATTTTGGAACGTATTGAGGCGGGACGCACCGAACGGGAAGTGGCACTGGACTTGGAATTTGCTATGCGGCGCGCGGGCGCGGAAGGCATGGCGTTCGATTGCATTGTGGTCGCGGGTGAAAACGGTTCTCTCCCGCACGGTGTGCCGGGGGAACGCGTGATCCGCCGCGGTGACCTTATCACGATGGACTTCGGTGCACGGCTTGACGGCTGGCATTCGGATATGACCCGTACGGTAGCAGTCGGCGAGGTGGCGGACTGGCAACGTGAGATATACGATACGGTGCTCAAAGCACAGGAGACCTGCCTTTGCGGCCTCAAAGCGGGTATGACCTGTTCGGCAGGTGATGCGCTGGCGCGCGACGTTATTCGGGCGGCGGGCTACGGCGAATATTTCGGGCACGGCACGGGACACGGTGTGGGGTTGCAGATCCACGAAGCCCCTTCGCTCTCGCCGCGCGGCGGCGATCGCGCGTTGCAAGCGGGCGAGATCGTGACGGTCGAGCCGGGTATCTATCTGCCGGGAAAAGGCGGTGTCCGCATCGAAGATATGGTAGTTATTACCGCCGACGGCATCGAGAATTTGACAAAATCTCCGAAAAATTTGATAATTTTATAATTTTCAGCGGGAAATTCCCACTTTTTACTTGCAATATCCGTTCGTATCGGTTACAATAAGATGTACGAATGTAATAAAACATACGGAGGAATAGTATTATGATTTCTGCAGGTGATTTTCGTAACGGCGTTACCTTTGAGATGGACGGTAACGTGTATCAGATCATTGAGTTCCAGCACGTGAAGCCGGGCAAGGGCGCGGCCTTCGTGCGCACCAAGGTGCGCAACGTCATTGCGGGTTCGGTGGTTGAAAAGACGTTCAGCCCCACCGACAAATTCCCCACCGCTTACGTGGAGCGTAAGGAGATGGAGTATTCCTACTCCGACGGCGATCTGTACTACTTCATGGATCCCGAAACCTATGAACTGGTGCCGATCGGTGCGGATGTGCTGTCCGACAGCTTCAAGTTCGTGAAGGAAAACATGGTGTGCCGCGTGATGTCCTATAAGGGCAAGGTGTTCGGTGTGGAAGCGCCGAACTTCGTGGAACTGCAGGTCACCCAGACCGATCCCGGTTTCAAGGGCGATACCGCCACCAACGCGACCAAACCCGCCACCCTCGAAACGGGTGCGGAGATCCGCGTGCCGCTCTTCATCGACGAGGGCGAAATGATCCGTGTGGATACCCGTACGGGCGAATACATGGAGCGCGCATAAGTTTTATTGACACAACACCCAACCACAAAGGAGGAACGGTTATGGCTACGATTACGGAAAAGGTTGCCTATTTGAAAGGCTTGGTCGAAGGTATGGACATCGATCAGTCCACCAAAGAGGGCAAAGTGCTGACGGCAGTGATGGACGTGCTCGCTGATCTCGCCACCACGCTGGAGGATCTGGAGGATTACACCGCCGAACTCACCGAACAGGTCGATGCGATCGATGAAGATCTGGATCTGCTCGAGTCGGATTACTACGAAGATTGGGAAGAGGACGACGATTACTGCGACGGTTGCTGTGACGACTGCGACGAAGATTGCGGTGACGAGTTCTACGACGTGACCTGCCCCAACTGTGACACCACCTTCTGTGTGGATGAAGAGACCTTGCTGGAAGGCGGCATCGAATGCCCGAACTGCGGCGAGAATCTGGAATTCGAGATCGAAGAAGACGAACTCGAAGACGAGGAATAATTCCAAATAATAAAACCCCGCCCTTGTGCCACGGCACAAGGGCGGGGTTTTGCATTTTTTGAATGGTGTCGCCGCAGGTGTGCGGTCGGTCGTGGTGCGGGACGTCGAGGGCGCCGTCCCCTACCGCATAACACGAATCGTGCGGTAGGGGCGGCAATCTGCCGCCCGCATTACGACCTCTCCGTCA
>CAZESL010000117.1:0-6118 GCA_964515215.1 uncultured Eubacteriales bacterium | reverse complement strand
AACCGCTGACCCTTCGCACGTCAAGCGAATGCTCTACCAGCTGAGCTAAACGTCCATATTGTTGCCGTATATTCATCGGCGCGAGTGTTATTATATAAAAAGTTTCAGAATTTGTCAAGTAGTAATTGAAAAATTTTTTAAAATATGTTATAGTACATTATATTATTGCATTTGGAAGGGGTTCTTCTTATGAAACGCACGGAGATCGCTGCCGTTTTTGCTGACGGCGAGCGTTTGAAAGGGCAGTCGGTATCGGTCTGCGGTTGGGCACGCACGTTGCGCGTCAGCGGCGCTATCGGCTTTATTGAACTGAACGACGGCAGTTGCCAGCGCAACCTGCAGATCGTGTTTGAATCGACCAATCTCGCAAACTTTGATGCGATCGCGAAACAAAACGTCGGTGTGGCACTTTGCGTGACGGGCACGGTGGTGGAATCCCCCAACCCGAAACAACCCATCGAGGTGCAGGCGACCGCCATTGAAGTCGAGGGCGCTTCCACCCCCGACTATCCGCTACAGAAAAAGCGCCATTCGCTGGAATATCTGCGCACCATCGCGCACCTGCGTCCGCGCACCAACATGTTCGGTGCGGTATATCGCGTGCGTTCGGCGGCGGCATTTGCGATCCACGAATTTTTCCAAGGGCGCGGCTTCGTGTACGCGCACACCCCGCTCATCACCAGCAGTGACTGTGAGGGTGCGGGCGAAATGTTCCAGGTCACCTCGCTTGATCTGGATAATCTGCCGCGCACCGAAGACGGTGCGGTGGATTACACCGAAGATTTCTTCGGCAAGCGCACCGCACTGACCGTGTCGGGTCAGCTGTCGGCGGAATGTATGGCGCAGGCGTTCGGCAAGGTGTACACCTTCGGCCCCACCTTCCGTGCCGAGCGTTCCTTCACCGCGCGTCACGCGGCGGAATTCTGGATGATCGAGCCGGAGATCGCGTTTGCCGATCTGAACGACGATATGGAACTTGCCGCCGATATGGTGCAGTTCGTTGTGAAGAAGCTGTTGGAGCGTTGCCCCGACGAACTGGCATTCTTCAACAACTTCGTGGACAAGGGGTTGCTGGAGCGTCTGAACGACATTGCAGGTGCCACCTTTGCCCGTGTGACCTACACCGAAGCGGTGGCCATTTTGGAACAGCACAAGGATCAGTTTGAGTATCCCGTGTTCTGGGGTTGCGACCTGCAGACCGAGCACGAGCGGTTCCTCACCGAGCAGATCTATCACGGCCCTGTGTTCGTGACCGATTATCCGAAGGAGATCAAGGCGTTCTACATGCGCTTGAACGACGACGGCAAGACGGTCGCCGCTATGGATATGTTGGTGCCCGGTGTGGGCGAGCTCATCGGCGGCAGCCAGCGTGAAGAGCGTTTGGACGTTCTCACCGAACGCATTAAGGAACTCGGTATGAACGAGGAAGACTACTGGTGGTATCTCGACCTGCGCCGTTACGGCGGCACCCATCACGCGGGCTTCGGTCTCGGGTTTGAGCGTCTCGTGATGTACGTCACGGGCATGGCAAACATCCGCGACGTGCTGCTCTTCCCGCGCACCACCGGATCGGCGGATTTCTGATATGGATGAGTTGTTGTATTTGACCGACGAAAACGGCAACGAGACCGCGTTTGAGGTACTGGACGTGGTGGAGTGGGGCGGCGACGATTACGCCGTGCTGTTCCCCGCGGACGGCGGCGACGGCGCTGTGCTGTTGCAGATCCTCCCTGCGGAAGCGGGCGAGGAAGAGACCTTCGTCGGTGTGGACGAGGAAACGATGCAAGCGGTATTCCAAAAATTCCGCGAACTGCACAAAGACGAATTACAGTAAAGAAAAAACGGTCTGCTTTTCATAAGCAGACCGCTTCTTTATATTGTCACATCCCGCCGTGAGATACACCCGCATCCGTACAAAAGCAACAGGAATATCCCGCACAGGATCACGATCCCTGTCCCTACTGCAAGGAGCGGCGGGCAAGCGGCGAACACGGTGTTTTGCTGCAATGTGTGACTTCCCCACATAGCGATCACCACTGCAAGAGTCGGTGCGACCACCCACTGCCGCCACCGAAACGACATGCCCGTAACCGTCATGAGACGGTTGACGTTCAGCACGGCGACCAATACGTTGCTCACCGTCATCACGAACAAAAAGCCCGCCATCCCCGTACGCGGTACCACCGTCACCACCAAAACCAGACGCAGTGCCGAATCCAACAAGCTGTATTTCAGCGTGCTGACCTGCTGATTTAATCCCTTTAAGATACCGTCTACCATACTCTCTACGTACATGGCGGGCACAAGCGGAGCCAGAGCGCGGAGTATATACCCCACCTCGTCGTTGTGATAAAACAGCCGTCCGAGCGGCATGGCGTACAGATAAAACACACCGCCCGTAAGGATCGCCCCCGTAAGCGTAAGGTGCAACGTACGGGACACCGCCCGCCTCACCTTTTCCTGATGATCAAGCGATACCGCTTCGGATATTTCGGGAATCAGCAGGGTGGCAAGTGAGGATAAGAACGACGACGGAAAGAACAGAAGCGGCATTGCCATGCCTTTGAGGCAACCGAACTGTGCGAGCGCCACCGCACGCGACCCCGTGTACTGTGCCAGACGGGAAGGCACCAGCAGATTTTCCACCGTGTGCAACGCCGTATTGAGATAGCGCGTGGCGGTGATGGGCAGTGCGATCCCCATTAAGGTGGTCATAACGGCGTTGGTGCCCACCGCATCACCCGCGGGCAGATCACGTCGGTCACGCCGAAACGATAACGCCAGATGCAGGCAAGACACGCTTTCCGCCACCACGTCTCCCACCATGACCACGGCGCACGCCGAAGCCACCGAAACGGCGTATCCGCGCTCTAACAACAGCGCGATCACCGCGATGCGTACCGCCTGCTCCAACAATTGCGCGTGGGCGGTGATATTCACCCGCCGCCGCGCCATAAAGTAGCCTTTGAGGCAAGAGGAAGCGCCCATAAACGGCAAACTGACCGTAAGGATACGCAGTGCCGCGACCGCCCGCATATCCCCGATGCCAAAACGGCTGATGGGATGTGCGGCAAGCGACACGAGCAAGGCAGACATCACCCCCACGCCGATGCTCACGAGCACGGCAGCCCGCAACGCCGCCAGTGCGGTCCGACGGTCACCGTGGCACAGCGCGTCGGTCACCATACGCGTCACGGCGGTGCAGATGCCCGCCGCCGCGAAAGCCGATGCCAGTACGTAGACCGATACGATCAACTGATACAGCCCCATCCCCTCGGCACCGATACGGTTTGAGAGATAGATGCGGAAAAAGATGCCGACGGTACGGAGTAACAAGGACGTGACGGTGAGCAAGGCGGCATTCTGTAAAAATGCAGAACGCCGCACCGTTTTAACGAGCAACATACGCGTTATAGGTATGTGCCAGACGGTCCCACGTGCGGCGGTCAAGGCGTCCGTGCGCCTCAAAACCGAACACCTGTTGCATCTGCCGCACCGCGCGCTCGGTCACCGCATCAAACTGACCGTTTGTCGGCACACGGTGCAGATTTTCATAATAGAGCGCCACCGTATCCAACATAACTTGAAGCAAGGTAACCGCTGCTCCGCTGTCACCGATCTGCAAAAACGGCTCCCCTGCTTTGAACGGGAATATCCCGCGCGGCGGCGTGACAGGATAGATGAGCCGCTCATATTCTTCACGCAAACGCACCCACGTCTCCCCGTCCACTTCCCCCGTAACGGGCAACGCAAACAGTGTTTGAAAGGCTTCCACCGCTTCGACGGTTTCGGGTCCGTAAATGCCGTCTACCGAAAGCAGAGGAATGCGCGGGTAAGCCCCCGCCAATACCCGCAGATATTCCTGCACCTCCCGCACGTCGGCGGGACGATTTTTCTCGTTTTGTGTCATAGTGCCTCCTCTTCCTCACGGGCGGTCAAGGTATACCCCGGTTCCTGACCGACACGGCGTTCTGCGCCTTCCGTAATATCGGTATATGCAGTGACGATCTGCAGAAAGGTAAGTGCATCCACCACGCCGTCCGCTTCTAACCCAAACTGACGCTGAAACGCCGTGACGGCTTCTTCGGTACGCGGACCGAACACGCCGTCCGCTACGGGAGCGGGAACGGCGGGGTACACCGCAGCGATCACTTCAAGGTATTCCTGCAAGCGACGCACCTCTTCCCCGCTGTCTCCACGACGCAGCACAAAGGTACCGAGCAGACGCTCCCCACCGGGCAGCGAAACGGTATTGGCGATCCCGCGGTAGGCGCGGTAGAGTGCCGTCCAGGTCTGCAGTCCTACGGTACCGTCTTCGGGTAATCCCGCCACGCGCTGAAATGCGCGTACCGTATTGTCGGTCGCGGTGTCGTATTGACCGTTGATAGTCAACTGCGGCACGTCGTTATAAAACTCCGCCACGACCGCTAAATAATACTGCAATATCCGCACCTCATCACCGCTGTCGCCGAACGCCAATATCTGCGGACGTTGCTGCGGCAGTTCCGACAGGGTGATACCTTCGGAATTGAGGTCGGCGAGCCGCTTGACCGCCGCATAGATGTAGGAAAGACTATTCCACGTAGCGTTGCCGATAATGCCGTCTTGTGTCAGTCCGAACACGCGCTGATACGCCCGCACCGCCCGTTCGGTCGCCATATCAAATAACCCGTCGGTCACGGGTATCTTCGGAATGGCGGGGTAGTTTTGCGAAATGCGGTTGAGTTGAATTTGTTTTAACTGTACGTCCGCGCCCGTACTGCCGAGTGCCAGCGGCACACCGGGGTAACTCGGAGAGCCGGCACGCACGGGGGCGTCCCGCACCAGTTCGATATCGTTGCCGTAATAGCGGGTGAGGATATCGAAGGGGCCAAGCCCTTGTTCCGCGAGCGGCACGGTGCCCCACTGGCTGAGTCCGTCGCAGGTGACCGTCGTACCGTTGCAATACTGCGCAAAAAAGGGTTGTATCGTCCCTTGTTCACGGATATAACTGCCAAGGATATCGTCCACGATCGTGCTGATGTTGTCGTAGATCACGCGGTTGTTAACAAACGCCTGATCGAACGCGGTGGAGTTGGTGATGTCAAAATCGTATCCGCGACTGCGATACCATTCGGTGTAAAAACGGTTGAGCGCGAAGGACATCTGCGCGTAGATATTCGCACGTAACGCACTTTCGGGCCAGGTGGGATATATCTCACTCGACGCGACGTTTTTGATGTAATCGGGGAACGACACCGTGACGTTTTCGGCAGATGAATCGGGCGGTCCCAGATGCACCGTAAAGGTTTCGGGAATATACGGTATACCGGTCATTCTCTTTCCTCCAATCCTTGCGGTGCGCTGTCACGGTAGGTGATTTCACCGCTTCGCGTGCCTTCGGGCAAGGGGATCAGCCGCACGGGTTGCACGGCACGGACCCCGCCGTACATCGGCACACCGAGATTTTCCACCCGATAAAATCCGTCGGCAAACACCTCGACGTTGTAGAGCGTAAACGGTCGCGCATCCCCCCCTTGCGACAGTGACGCTTGCGCACTGACCGCCGGCAAGGGGATCACTTCGGTGCGTCCCGACTCATCGGTCTCTCCGATAAATTGCGCGGTGCGTCGCTCACCGCCGGAAGAGTCGTAACTCACCGTAACGTGTGCCCCTTCGATAGGTATTGCGGAAGAGGCGGTGGTCACCCACACCTGCAAATACCCGAGTTCGAGCGGCATCGCACGCGGCGGTACAGGCGGCGCAGATTCTGCCGACGGGGTAGCGGCAACTTCAGGTATCGCCATCGCGGGAGTAGCTTCTGCACGGGGGACTTCTTCTGTGTTTTGGCGGCGGTACGTTTCCAGCAACTCACGGTTGTACCGCGCGATCATCGCGTGAAAATTGTCTGTGTAATCCAAAAATCCATCATCCTCTCAAGGAATTCACCATCAATAATGTGTACGGAACGCCAAAAACAAATATGCAGACTTTTTTTGAAATTTACCCACAAAACAGTTGACATTTCCCACGAAAAATGATATTATACCCTTCGTGGACGGCGAAAGGTCCCCTTGGGAATGCACGGAGAGGTGTCCGAGCGGTTTAAGGAGCCGGTCTTGAAAACCGGTGACTCGAA
>CAZESL010000116.1:0-6331 GCA_964515215.1 uncultured Eubacteriales bacterium | reverse complement strand
CTCGGGAACATCGCCGAAACAACTACGTAAAGCACTGAATACGGGCGATGTTCGGCCAGCCCCCTTTAGGCAAGGGGGCCAAGGGTTGGTGCGCCGTTTTGGAATCGTGCGGTCGGGGGGTGGGAGACCCGCCCCTACCGTGAAATTTTCCTCTTGACAAAATCCGACTACAGGTGTAGAATGGATGTGCGACTACAAATGTAGTCGCGCGAGAAACGGAACGGGCGGCGATAAGAAGGGGAGAAAACGAAAAGGAGGTGCGAACGGTAGCGGAAAGGCGAAAACGGGCAAAAAATGCAAACAAATTGTTAAAACGCCGAAAAAAGTGAAAAAATTTTCGATTTTTTTGCCGTTTTGCCTTGAAAAATTTCTGTGGATTGTGTATTATATAGATAATGGCTAAAAAGGCGAAGTGAGCGGCACGGTCGCGGACCGTACCCTGCTTCTCCGTCCCAGAGGGGAAGGAGCCATGGAGAGCGAGCGCTTGTGTCGCGTATATACGGCGGAGAGACGGTCTCTTGACCGATGCCGCCCGCAGCGAGCGAGTGACCGTCCGACTCTATATAAAAGTGAGGAGAAGTATTATGTCTAACCGCTTGTTCCAGGGTGTTGTTCATCAGATGTGGGAGGCCGCGGGCCGCAATATCGGTGTCATTGATGAGACGATGACCGTCATTGCCTGCAGTGATCTTGCCCGCGTGGGCGAAGCCGTGACGGTTATCTCAGCGGATTCGTTTACCACGCAGGAGGCGTTTGCCGTTGAAGGTTGCACCTACAAGGCCTTTGGTTCCCGCCCGCACTGTGAGTACGTGCTGTTTGTGGAAGGGGACGACAGCGAGGCGGCGCGTTACGCGGCGTTGCTTGCCGTGTCGCTTCAGAACATCAAGCAGTATTACGACGAGAAATACGATCGCAGCAACTTTGTGAAAAACGTGATCCTCGATAACATTCTGCCCGGTGACATTTACTTAAAAGCGCGTGAGCTGCGCTTTAACAGCGACGTCAGCCGCGCCGTGCTCTTGATCCGTATTACCAACACGACGGATATTTCGGCGTTTGACGTGATCCAGAACCTGTTCCCCGACAAGACGAAAGATTTTGTGGTCAACATCAACGAGACGGATATTGCGCTGGTCAAAGAGATCCGCAGCGGTATCGACAGCCGTGACCTCGAAAAGTTGGCGCGCTCCATCGTCGATACGCTCAGCAGTGAGTTCTATACCCACTCCTACATCGGTATCGGTACCGTGGTGGAGGGGATCAAAGACCTCGCGCATTCCTTCAAGGAAGCGCAGGTGGCACTGGAAGTCGGCAAGGTGTTCGACACCGAAAAGACCATTGTCAGCTACGACAATCTGGGCATTGCCCGTTTGATCTACCAGTTGCCCACCACGTTGTGCGAGATGTTTATGCGTGAAGTGTTCAAGCGCGGCTCGGTCGCGTCTCTTGATCAGGAAACGCTGTTCACCATTCAGCGCTTCTTTGAGAACAACCTGAACGTGTCCGAGACGTCCCGTAAGTTGTTCGTGCACCGCAACACGCTGGTGTACCGCCTTGAAAAGATCAAGCGCTTGACGGGCCTCGATCTGCGCGAGTTTGACGACGCCATTGTGTTCAAAGTGGCGCTGATGGTCAAGAAATACTTGACCGCCAATCCCGTGAAATATTAAAAAGCGCGCCGCCCTTCGGCGGGGTGACGCGAGCAATCCAAATTCGCACTTCTTAAAATCTTTGACCTCAAAACGAGGAGATTTCGAGGGGGTTCCGTTTCTTCTTTTCTGCCGATATGCTTGTGCCTATCAAAGAAAAGAACGGAAAGCGCCGAAACATGCCGTTTTGAGGCGAGTTTGGATTACTTGCGCCCCCCAACTGAACGGCGGCGAACTTTTTGCAGGCGGAAGACATTTCCGCTTGTTTTGCCGCGGGGGACATGGTACTATGGGAACGTGTTTTCCGACTATCGACAGAAAACGACGGTTATTTTTGGAAAGGAAGGGTATCCTTTGATTGAGTTCCGCGGAGTTCACAAGACGTACGGCAGTGGCATCAAGGCTCTGCGCGACGTGAACATACACATTGACAAAGGCGAATTCGTATTTATCGTCGGCGCTTCGGGCGCGGGCAAAAGTACCTTTTTGAAACTCATTATGCGGGAAGAGGTCGCGAACGCGGGCGAAGTGATCGTCAACGGCTACGATCTCAACCGTATGAAACGGCGTCGCGTGCCGTTTTATCGCCGCACGATGGGCATCGTGTTTCAGGATTTCCGCCTGATCCCCAAAATGAACGTGTTCGACAACGTGGCGTTTGCCATGCGGGTGACGGGTGCCCCCCGTCGGGAGATCCGCCGCCGTGTGCCGTACGTGTTGCAACTGGTGGGACTGCAGGATAAGATGCGCAGTTTCCCTTCGGAACTGTCGGGCGGTGAGCAACAGCGCGTGAGTTTGGCGCGTGCACTGGCGAACAACCCCGCCATGATCATTGCGGACGAGCCGACGGGTAACGTGGATCCCGAAATGTCGCACGAGATCGTGCAGTTGCTGTCCGAGATCAACGCGCTGGGCACCACCGTGTTGATGGTCACGCACGAACATAATCTGGTGAGCGAATTTAATCACCGCGTCATCACCATCAAAGACGGCACGGTGGTTTCGGATACGCTGAACGGAGGTGAGTCGCTGTGAGATGGAGCAGTTTTCAATACCTGCTGCGTGAAGGGTTTCGTAACCTGTGGCAAAACCGCTTTATGGCGGCGGCTTCCATCGGTGTGTTGATCTCTTGTTTGTTGCTCACGGGCGGTGCATATCTCACCTTCGTGAACATCGACCACATCTTTAACTGGGTGTACGAGCAAAACGTGGTCGTCGCGTTCGTGGAGGATGCGGTGTCGGATGAAGAGACTGCCGCACTGAAAGGCGAACTGGAGAGCATCCACAACGTGCTCGGGGTGGAGTTCCTCTCACGGGACGATACGCTGGAGCGTTTACAGGATTCCCTGCCCGCATCGCTGTTCGAAAGTTTGCAAGGGGAAAATAACCCGTTGCAACACAGTTACATTATCACGTTTGACGATCTGGCGTTGTTTGAGAGCACCCTCGAGCAGGTCGAATCCCTGCCCGAGATCGAATCGGTGAGTTACAGCGGCGATCTTGCCGCGACCTTGACGCGCCTGCGTCAAGTGATCCTCACCATCGGCGGGTGGATCATTGCGGTGTTGTTGCTCGTGTCGCTGTTCATTATTTCGAACACCATCAAACTGACGGTGTACAGCCGCCGTTTGGAAATTTACATTATGAAGTCGGTGGGCGCCACCGATGCCTTTATCCGTTTCCCCTTTGCGGTGGAAGGTATGGTGATGGGCCTGCTTTCGGGCGGCCTCGCCTACGGCGTGATGTATTACGTGTATGAAAAACTGTCCGAGAATTTCACCTTCGGCCCGATGCTGGGTCTTGTGGATTTCTCTCACGTGTGGCTCGTTCTGCTGGTGGGCTTCCTCGCGGCAGGCTTCCTCACGGGTGTACTGGGCAGTGTGATCTCAATGAGCCGTTACCTGAAAACGGAGGGTAGCGAGCAGTTGTAAGGTAAGAAAGGTAGGTTACTATGAGGAAAAAAAGGAGCGCGTTACGCATCCTATCCCTCGTTATGGTGCTGGTGCTGGCAGTCGGCAGCCTGCTTGCGGTGTCGCCCATGCCGACAGAGGCGGCGACGGTCAAGGAACTGCAGGATAAACTGGCCCAGTTGGAAAAAGAAGAAAAGGCGTTAAAAGAAGAACTGGCGGCGTGCAAAGGCGACGTGGCGAGACAGCAGGAATATGCCAACTCCATCAAAGAGCAGATCGACAACAGCAAAGAGCAGATCGAACTTCTCCGCCAACAGATCGAACTGTTGACGGACCAGATGGAGGAAAAGGCCGCTGAGATCGCCGCGCGTGAAGCGGATATTCTCGCGGCGGAACAGGGGATCGAAGATCAATTGGCGCTGTTCGGCGAACGGTTGCGCGTGATCGCGCAGTCGGGCAATTTGAGCGCGTTGCAGATGTTGTTCGATACCGAAAACTACGTGGATTATCTTTTGAAAGAGTCGGTGGTGGAAAGTATTGCCGCGAACGATCAGCGGATGATCGACGAGTTGAACGACGAGATCGAACGGCTGAATAAGGAAAAAGAGAAACTGAATGAGGAAAAAGCGGTGTTGGAAGAAGAGCGCAAAGATGTGGAAGATCTGAAAGCGGTCGCCGATGCGAAGAAAGAGGAACTCGACGATCTGTACGCCGAAAGCAACCGCGTATTGAAAGAATTGCAGCAGTCGGTGGATGCCGTGAACGCGGAGTTGCAACAGACGAAGCGGGAAGAAGAAGCGCTGGATAAAGAGATCAAGGAGTTGCTGGCGGCAACCCAATCGACGGGCAAATATTCGGGTGGTACGATGCACTGGCCTGTGCCGACGGTGCGGAATATTTCCTCTTACTACGGTTCCCGTTGGGGACGTTTGCACCGCGGTATCGATATTGCGAACGGTTCCGTTCCGATCTACGGGCAGAACATCGTCGCAGCGGCGGACGGTACGGTCATTTTCGCCAACACCTCCGGCTGGGGCGGCGGTTACGGCCTGTACGTGATGGTGGATCACGGTCTGGACAGTAACGGTCGTCAGATCGTTACGCTGTATGCCCACATGTCCGCCGTGTCGGTGAGCGTGGGGCAGAATGTGACGGGCGGTTCCACCGTGATCGGCCGTGCCGGTGCCTCGGGCAACGTCACAGGTCCGCACCTGCACTTTGAGGTGCGTGTGAACGGCTCGGCGGTGGATCCGCTGGCCAACGGATATTTGAAGGCTTCGTAATCTTTTTAGAAACAGGTGTTGTGTATGCGTAAACGGCTGTCGTGGGGTGCGGCACTGTCGCTGATGATCATCGTGGTCGCGGTGACGGTGTGCGTTACCATGTTGGTCGCGATGCGGCGTTTTAACACGCAGGTGAACGAGTTGAACAACCGTCAGGCGATGTACAACTACATTGCCGACGTGGATAACGCCGTGCGGCAGAATTATTACGGTACCATCGACGAAGAGGTGTTGCGCCACGCCATGGCGCATGGGCAGGTTGACGGTATCGGAGATAAATACGCCCGCTATCTTACGACCGAGGAATACAATGCGTACGTTGTGGAGATGTCGGGTCAATCCACCGGTTTCGGACTTTCCGTGATCGCGAACGAGAGCGGGCAGATCGTATTGAGTGACGTGCAATCCGGCTCTACCGCGTACAGCGCAGGTCTGCAAAAAGGCGACGTGGTGATCGCGCTGAACAAAGCGCCTTTGGGCAATGAGCCGCTTCGTACGGTCGAGGAAGCACTTGCGTCCTCAAGCTCCATCATCCTGACGGTTCAGCGTGACGGAAAAGAAACGGCATTCGAATTGTCCGCCGCCGCCTACGCCCGCGAATGCGTGGAAAGTGAACTGAACGGCACGGTGGGCTACCTGCGTATCAAAAGCATCACCGACGTGACTCCCGATCAGGTACACACGGCGTATACATCGCTGAGGGATCAAGGGGCGTCGATGTTGGTGCTCGATCTGCGCAGCATTGAGAGCGGGTCGGTAGAAGCAACGCGTAAGATCCTTTCCTTGCTGTTGCCGCACGGATTGTACGGGTATTACGTGGATAAGGACGGCACCACCGAATTGCGTGCGGAGAACACAGCGCAGTTGGATATCCCGACGGCTGTGCTCGTGAACCGCAAAACGGCGGGCGAAGCCGAACTGATCGCCGCGACCTTGCGACAGGCGGGGCGCGCCGTGCTGGTGGGCAACACCACGGCGGGGCGTTCCATGGTGCAGGAGTATTTCACGCTGACGTCGGATAACTCGGCCGTCTGCTTTACCGTTGGTGAGTATCAGTTGCTGGATAAAAGCGGTTGGGAAGGTGAGGGGCTCACGCCCGACGTGATCTCCTCGCTGTCGGAAGAACAGGAGGATGCGTGGGAACTCTTGTCGCTCTCTGTGGATCCGCAGTATCAAGCGGCGGTGGCCAAACTCGCCGCGATGAACGAGCAGGGCGGTACGACGACTACCACCACGACCACCACGACGACGGTGACGACCACCACGACGGATACCGCCGCAACCACCACGACGGTCGGCGGTGACGAAACCGCTGCTACGACCGTCGCGGGTCAATAAGCCACAAAAACAAGAAAAACCACGCGTCTAACGGGTGGAGTTAGGGATTTGGGGCGTGCGCCTTGGCTCCCCTTGTCAGGCAAATTCCCCCGTGTACGGGGGAAATGTCTGCGAAGCAGACAAAAGGGGCCCGTCTTCGGGAGAAAAGCTG
>CAZESL010000115.1:0-6336 GCA_964515215.1 uncultured Eubacteriales bacterium | reverse complement strand
TGCTTCGCTATCGCTCGCACTGTTTCGACCGCGGCACTCGCTTATTGCTCGCTGTTTCCGCCACCGGCGGCGCTCGCAAACGCGACCCCAGTCATTTTCTCCTCGCTGATCTAAGTTGGGAGAGTGAACGCACATCCCCCTCTCCGTCGCGCTTCGCGCGCCACCTTTTCTCCCGAAGACGGGCCCCTTTTGTCCGCTTCGCGGACATTTCCCCCGCGCGCGGGGGAATCACCCCAAGGGGCGAGGCAAGCGCATAAGAGAAACCCCCAAGTCGTTGGCGTTCATTCTCGGGAACATCGCCAAAACAACTACGGAAAACGCTGAATACGGGCGATGTTCGGACAGCCCCCTTTAACAAGGGGGCCAAGGGTCGGTGCGCTTTTCCAAGGTGTGGCACGGACAGAGGAGTGTCCCTACAACGCCCGCCGCGGGTGTGTGACTGTCACAATTCCATGTCGGTTATCAATTCCGTGATCGGCACTTCCAAGGCGCGGGCGAAGATCACAAGGTCGATGTCGGTCACAAATCGTTCGCCGTTTTCCACGCGACGGATGAAATAATGATCGACGTCAAATCCCAGAAGTTGCATTTTAGCCGCTAATTTACGCTGTGACAGTTTCTTTTCGCGACGAATCTGCGCCACCGTTTTGCCGCACAGATTGTTGGTGCCGTCCGGCGCTTTGATCTTGAACATAAAATACACTCCTTTTTTGTTGAACACTATTTACTTTTTTAAAATTGTATGCTATAATGGTCGCCAAAGTGGTGAACAGTATTCAACATATAAGAAAACGGTAGTAAATGACAAAAATGCGGCACGCGCCGCTTGATGATAAATTCACATAAAAGGAGACGTATTAGTATGAAACATGTGTTTTCGTTCCTCTTGACAGTGGTGCTATTGCTGTCACTGATTCCGACGGGCGTGGTGGATCTATCGCTCACGGCGTCAGCCGTGGCGACAGCTATTCCAAACTACGCATATGATCGTCCGACGGTGACAGCACAGGTGGTGAACACCCGTCCCAACATCGACGGTAAGCTCGATGACGCGACCTGGAAACAGGCGACCAAACTGCCGTTTACCCAGGATTCGTTGCAGGGCGGAGACGGCCTGTTGTGGTCGTATCCCGAAGCCGGTACCGCCACCGGCTACACCGAACTGCCGGACGACGGCAACGGCGACTTCTATCTCGGCTGGGATGCGGAGTATGTCTACTTCGCTTTGCAGATCGAAGATGACGAGCACGAAAACAGTCGCGTTCAAGGTTATGACTTGTGGCGTGAGGATTGTTTGGAGCTCCAGATCGGCCACAACACGACCGGCTTGTTCGACGATTCCGCGCGTTTCCAACTCGGTTTCGCCTACAACAACAAGCAGGATCGTCAGCTCGGTTATCGTTGGGAAACCAGTGAGACCGGTGAATTCCTGCGTGCCGGTTCCACGGCGGATATGAGTGCGAGTGCGGGCGCAGACTATTACTATTACGTGGGTCGTAACGATGATGAGTATATCACCACCTATGAGATCGCGCTGAAGCACTCCTGGCTCGGCGGCGACGGGTTGGCGAATGGCGACAAGTTTCTGTTCGGCTTTGCACTGCACCTGCATGAGGATACGTTGCCCCCTGCTTGCCTGGCGGATCCCGATACGTACAACGGCTACTTTATGGAATGGGCACAGGGTCTGGTGACCGGCAAGACGTTGTCAGAGGCGGGTATCATCACCTGCGGCCCTCACGTTCACACGTGGGAGAATGCTTGTGACAGTGTTTGCGATGTGTGCGGGGAAGAGCGCACGGTCACGCACGAATATAACAGTGTGACGGATTGTGAATTGTGCGGAAAAAGCTGCTTCACGTATTATTTGAGCACCAACGGGGCGGTCATTGATAATGTGGACACCAATATCAGTGGTAGTATTGTGATTCCCGATACGCTTGGTGGTTATCCCGTGGTAGGCATTGGAAGCAATGCGTTTTATAATTGTAAAAAACTTGTGTCAATAACCATTCCGTCCACTGTGACCCGGTTTGGCGACGAAGCTTTTGAGAATTGCTCCAATATTACCGATGTGTACATCACAGATCTTTTGACATGGTGCAAAATCGATTTTTCAAGTGAATCCAATCCTTTGTATGCAGGCGCTAACTTGTATGTGAACGGAGAGTTGCTGACGGATCTGATCATACCGGAAGGTGTGACACATATTGACAACTATGCATTTTATGGTTGCACTTCGCTCACATCGGTGACAATTCCGGACAGTGTGACGAGTATTGACAACGGAGCATTTTCGTGTTGCAGTTCACTTGCTGCACTGACGGTAGCGGAAGGAAATCCGGTATATCACAGTGCCGGAAATTGCATTATCGATACGGAAGATCAAAAAGTGGTTGTCGGCTGTAAAAACAGTGAGATTCCTGCGGATGGCAGTGTGACAAGCATTGGCGAAAGTGCGTTTTATGGTTGTATTTCGCTTACGTCCGTGATTATTCCGGATGGAGTAACAACAATCGGCGAAAGTGCGTTTTATGGTTGTACTTCGCTTACGTCCGTGATTATTCCGGATGGAGTAACAACAATCGGCGAAAGTGCGTTTTATGGTTGTACTTCGCTTACGTCCGTAATTATTCCGGAGGGAGTAACAACAATTGGCGACCGCGCATTTCAAAACTGCACGTCGCTCCAGTCGGTGACGATTCCATCAAGTGTGACGAGCATTGGATTGGCGGCGTTTTACGATAGCGGATATTACAAAACCGATTCCAATTGGGATAACGGGGGGTTGTATATCGGCGATTGTTTGATTGATGTGGAGTATATGCTTGTCAGCGAAAACTTTACTGTCAAATCGGGCACCAGAGTGATTGCTGATTATGCATTCGATCTGTGTTATATGCTCACGTCGGTGACAATCCCGGATAGCGTGACGAATGTTGGCGAACAGGCGTTTTACATTCTTGAGCTTGAGGCGCTTACCGATATATATTACGGTGGCGATGAAGCAGACCGAGCAGGTATTGCTATCGGCAGGGACAACGATGCCCTCATCAATGCCACTTGGCATTATACCTGCAAACATCGAAACACCACCGTGGAAGGCGCGAGTGACGCAACCTGTAGCACAGACGGTTATACGGGAGATACCGTGTGTGTCGCTTGCGGCGCGGTCGTGGAAGAAGGCGAAAGCATTCTCGCTGTCGGCCACACCTACGACAGCACCAACGACGTGGATTGTGCCGTGTGCGGTAACGTACGGTATTTGACCTATACCGTGACCGACGGGAACGTGACCATTACGGCGGTGGACACGTCGCTTCGCGGGGAATTGGTGATTCCCGCTGTCATTGAAGGGTGTCCTGTCACGGTGATCGGCAGTGAGGCGTTCTATGGCTGTACGCACATCACGGCGGTTACTCTTCCGAAGGGCGTGACAGAGATCGAAGATTACGCCTTTGAAGGGTGTCGCTCGCTTTTGACTGTCAATCTGCCGAACAGTTTGTTATATATTGGCGAAGGGGCGTTTGATGGTTGCCGCGCCATCGTGTCGCTGACCATTCCCGCAAGTGTCGAAACGCTCGGCAGTTATGCGTTCTACAATTGCTATGCACTGACGACGCTGTATCTTGGGGTCGGTGTGCGCGAGATCGGCATGTGGGCATTCGGCAATTGCACGTTGCTCGCGGATGTCTACTATGATGACTTTGCGTCGGCACGTGAGAACATCACAGTTGCCTCCGGTAACGATTGCTTGAACAATGCCACCTGGCACTGTGTTGTGTGTGAGCATGTGTATGACAATACCTGCGACACCGATTGTAACGTATGCGGTGAGGTGCGCGAAACCGAGCACACATATGACAATGCGTGCGATGACGCGTGCAATGTGTGTGGCACCGTGCGCACGATCACTCATCAATATACCGATGGTAACGATAACGTATGTGATCTGTGCGGCGACGATCGCACCTTAGTGTACTACAGTTATACCGTAACGGACGGTAAGGCGACCGTCACCGCAGTGGATACCGCTATTTCGGGAGACGTGACCGTGCCCGCTACGCTGGGCGGATATCCTGTCGTTGCGATCGGTGAGGGGGCGTTCCAACGTTGCAGCGGCATCAATTCACTGGTTCTGCCGACGGGATTACAGCGGATCGGAATCGATGCGTTTTACCGTTGCAGTGCTATGACAACGGTCAGCCTGCCCGCGACTGTGACTGAGATCGACGAAGCCGCCTTTTACGGATGTTCGGCCATCACCGATGTGTACTATGACGGCACGGCGGCGGATTTTGCCAAGGTGACGGTAGGTGTGGATAACGAGCGCTTGACCGATGCCACGTGGCATTATGCCGGTTGTGAGCATGTGAACACGGCCGTAAACGGTAGGGTCGATGCGACCTGTACCACCAAAGGTTACACCGGCGATACCGTGTGTGCGGATTGCGGTGCGGTTCTCGTCGTCGGTGAAGCGATCCCGGCGGGTCACGCGTGGGGTGACGACACGATCTGTGACGCTTGCGGCTACACGGTCGTGTCCAGTGCGGCGAACGATTTCTTTACGATCGACGTAAAGGATAACGGCGACAGCACTATGGACATTGTGGTGTATTATCATACCGATAAGAACCTCAGCAACGGTATTTTTGAAATTAATTTTACTGCCGATGCGCTTGCATTGGATGCTACGCCGGAAAGTGATCTGAAAAATTATGAGGTCAATATTAATGACCGCGACAACGGCAACATCCTTATCGGTTTTATGAATTCCGCCACGCAGGAAGATATTGATTGGGGATGGCAACCGGAAGACGTACTGTTCCCCAAGACGGGAAGGGTTATTCAACTTACGATGCGTATTAAGGATACGTCGCTTACGACCGGTTCGGTAACGGTTTCTACACAGGAGTTGGTGACGCTTGGCGAGGTGTGGAGTGTTGACATTGCTCCATCGCTTACGGCGGAGTTTGCACTCGGCGAGTCGGCACATGCGCATAGCTATGACGATAATTGTGATGCCGATTGCAACGTGTGCGGTGAGGTGAGAACGGTCGTTCATGGCAAACTTCTCGATGCGGCAGTTGCCCCCACGTGTACGCAAACAGGTCTGACGCAGGGCGCGCACTGTGGAATCTGCGGCATCGTGTTGGTGGAGCAAGAGATTGTTCCGGCGATGGGTCACCAATACGGCGATGATAACCTCTGCGATGTATGCGGCGATGATGCGGCGTTACCGTATTACACCTATACTACCGAAAACGGTGCAGTGACTATCACCGATGTGGATACGGCCATCAGCGGTAAGATCACCATCCCCGACACCATCGGTGGCTACCCCGTTGTGGCGATCGGTAATAACGCGTTCCGCGATTGCGTGAACATGACGTCGGTGACTATCCCCGAGAGCATTGAAACCATCGGCAACTATGCGTTCAAGGATTGCACCGCACTCACTACGGTGTACTACAATGCGGTAAACTGCACGTCGGCGGGCGTGAACGCCTATCCGATCTTCAACGGATGCACGGCGCTGACCACGGCGTACATCGGCAAGACGGTCGACGTTACGGCTCCCCGCTTGTTCCGTAGTGCGACGGCGCTCACCACGGTGTACATTACCCGTAACACCACGGAGATCGCGACCAACACGTTCCATCAGTGTGAAGCGCTCAGTACCGTTTACTTCGTCGGTACGGCGGGCGAATGGGCGGAAGTGGCTGTGAAGTCCAACAATGCGCCTTTGGCGAACGTGACGATCAACTACAACACGCCGTGCTTCGACGGGCACGAGTGGACGGGCGATTGCGACAGTTTGTGCGATCTGTGTCGGACGAAGCGCAACACGGTGCACACGGACGTGGTGGACGATGCGGCGGTGGCACCGACCTGTACCGAAACGGGACTGACGGCGGGCAGCCAGTGCGCGGTCTGCGGCAACGTTATTGCACAACAGAGCGTTTTGCTCCCGCTTGGTCATACGTGGGATGCGGGTACGGTGACTAAAGAGCCCTTGGTAGGGGAAGCGGGAGAAAAACTGTACACCTGTACGGTGTGCGGCGGTACCAAAACGGTGGTGCTGACACTTTCCGAGATCATCGACGGGTATTATTATTGCGACGGTAAGTTGACTCCGAACGCCGGTCTGGTGCAGGTGGAAGACGCGTACTACTTCATCACCGCTAACGGTTCGGTGAAGACGGGTCGTTACACCATCGGCGGTTCTACCGAATTCGGTATCGCGAAGGGTACTTACTATTTCTTCGAAGACGGTAAGCTGAACCTTGCGGCAGGTGTATACGAGGGCAAGTACTACAACGCACAGGGTATCGG
>CAZESL010000114.1:0-6652 GCA_964515215.1 uncultured Eubacteriales bacterium | reverse complement strand
GATTTCCCGCCGAGCAGGCGATGACCCCTTTTTTCTTTTCTTCTTCGGAGAGCATGGCGATCTTATAGGCCGAGCCTCTCACCTTGAAAGAACCGGTAATTTGCAGGTTTTCGGGTTTTAGGTACAACTCGCAATCGGGAGCGATACCGTAGGCGCGGACCACGTTCGTTTCACGAATAATGTTCTTGAGCACCGTCCCCGCGTTGAATACTTTGTCGAGAGTTAACATTGTCATTCCGCCTTTCATACTTTGATGGTATGCTTTGAGGCAAAACAAAAACCCGCCTCAAAGCTTTTAATAACTTTGAGACGGGTGTAAATCGAAATTCAGCACTCGCGGTACCACTCAAATTGCGGATACGGTGATCCGCCACCTCTTCGAAGTCAAGCAACTTCTATGCACTGACGTAGCATACACGGGGTTCCCTACACACGAAACGCTTCAGGTTCCCGGCTCAGAAGGGATGGGAAGTCTACAGTCCTTTACCGGGATCGCACCATCCCCGGCTCTCTGAGAAATTCGTTGTAGGTTCCGTCTTCATCGACGCCTTTATCAGATCGAAGTCCAACAACCTCTATGCACTCACGTAGCATACACGGAGTTCCCTACACACGAAACGCTTCAGGTCCCCGGCTCGGAAGGGAGAGGACAAGGATAATCAACACACCTGATTCGCACCAACCATCAGCTCTCTGCGCTGTCTTTCTCCATGACCATTCTTCGTCACAGCCTTTAACGATATTAAATTTGTGTTACATTCTACTCCTTCGATGTGTAGATGTCAAGTATTAGCAACATAAACGTTTTCGAACATCACCATCGAATTTTTTGATGGTGAATACGATCGTATCGGTAAATAGGTTCACTCAGGCATCAAAATCGGGGGAAACGCCGTGTGGATCTTATTATCTGTATTTTGAGAAGATCGATAATACCGTGTTTGTTTTTTAAAGCCGCCTGCCGCTCTTTTTTCGACTTTTTTGAAAAAGTTCTTGCTTTTCGTTGCATTTTGTGATATTATATCACCAAGCCAAAGCAAGAGGTGGGGTGCAGACGTGTATCGTATCGAAGAAGTCGTGAGCCGCATTGTGGTGGAGGGTCAAACCTACGCCGCATACGGCATCCGTATACAAAGCGATGAAGGGTGCGCGACGGTGGAGAACATCTCCACCGACCGCCGTGCAGTGGCGGCGCTTCGACGGCGTATGCGGGCGGGGCGTCTCTCCCCGCTTCATCTGCGGGACGTGGTGGAAGATCAGCTCGTCGAGGGTTTACTTTAATGACAAACTGTGGTATACTGCATGCAGTATCAATTTTACGGAGGATGCGATATGGATATCGACGTATTGGTCTTCGGCGGACAAAGCAATATGGAAGGGCAGACCGAGTGCCTGCCCGATCCGAACGAGACGGTGGACAACGCATGGGAGTACTGTCTGCTGACCGACGGGTTGCGCCCCGTGCGCCATCCCGTGGGGGAAGACCTGGAGCCGTTGCTCGGCCCGGCATCTTACGGGTTTGGCTCGCTGGCACCCGATTGTTGCCGCGTGTATACCAAAGCAACGGGACGGACAGTGGTGATGATCCATGCGGCGCAAGGTGCCACCACCGTCGCGCAGTGGCAAAAAGGTACCCCCCGCTACGACAAAGCGGTGGAAAAACTGAATGCGGGCATTCAAAAAGCCGCCGCCCTCGGCACGGTAAAAAACATCTACTATCTGTGGCTGCAAGGGGAATCGGACGCCATCGAACGCACGACGGGCGAGGACTACGCCGCCCTGCTCGCCGCCTACAAAGACGATTTGAAGCGGGACGTGGGCATTCACCGTTTCGGCATTATTAAGGTCGGCTATTTCTGCGGCACGGTACGCTGGCTCACCGACCGCACCCGTGAAGAGGGCCTGCGGGACGACGAGGTCATTCAGCAGGCGCAGGAAGCGCTCGTCGCCCGCGACAACGACTTTGTCATGCTGACGCGCGAAGCGGTACCGATGAGTTTGGACGCGCAATTCATCAACCCGCAGGCCGACGGGCATTTTAACAACCGCGGTCTGGCACGGCTCGGCACTCTTGCAGGTGAGGCGCTCGCGGCGTTATAATTCAAAACGGACAACGCATCACACCGCGTTGTCCGTTTGTTTTTTACGCCAGACCTCAGCGGCCACCGTGACCGCAAGCGGGGCGACCAACAGCCCCACCGCGCCCGCCGCGCGCAGCCCCACGTACAGACTGAGCAAAGTCACGGCGGGCGGCAGACCGACACGGCGGCTGATAAGGCGCGGTTCCGCGAGATTGCGCACCACCGTGATAACCAGATACAAGACCGCCAGCCACGCGCCGAAACGCACGTCTCCCGTGAGCGCCGCGACCGCCGCCCACGGCAACAGCACCGTGCCGACACCGAGCACCGGCAGTATATCCACCAGCGCGATCAGCGCCGAAAGCCACAACGCACCGTCCACCCTCAGCGCCCACAAGCCGATACACAATTCGGAAAACGTGATACCCATCAACAGAAGGTAGGCGCGCGCCATCTTTGCCACCGTGCCGCCGCACAGCACGCGCAACTCACCCACCGCACCGTGAAAACGGGCGGGGATCAGTTTGTAAAGAAAACCGACCACCCGCGGCAGGTCCCCCGCCAAGAACACGGTGGCCAACACCCAAATGAAAAAGGAAAAGGCCAGCGACGGCAAGCTCTGCACCGCGAACCGCGCCACACCGCCCGCCGCATTCTGTAACCACTCACCAAACAGACCGTCTGCCGTCGGAAGGCTTTCCAAGACCGCCCGCAAGGCGGCCTGCGTCGAGGGCGAGAGACGGCTGAGAAACCGCTCGCCCCACGCCCCGAGCGTCTCCCAGGCGGCGGTAAGGCGGGCAACAACGTCGCCCACCCATTCCTCATCTCCCGCCAACGTGACCGCACTGCGCCACAGCCACCAACCGACGCCGCCCGCGGCGGCGGCCACCGCCGCCACCAACAGCACCACCAGCAAACCCGACAAAAACCCGCGGGATACGCGTGTGCGGGCGGCAAGCCACCGCAACGGACGTTGCAACAGCGCCGCCGTGATGAATGCCAGCACGAACGGCATCAACCACCGCACCGCCACCCACAGCGCACCGACCAGAAGGGCCGCCCACGCCGTGTAGTACAGCAGATTAACCAAAAACTGCCCCCTGCTCACAACGCGTTCTTCCCGCCCCTCCGCCATACGTGCCGCCCCTCTCAAGTTCACAATTAATATACTGTTCGTATATTTCCAATGCTATTATACGATTTTACCCCTTTGTGCCCAAATGTTCCACACATTGCTTCAATTGCTCTACCGTGCTGACGGGCGCACCCGATTGCACGAATTGTTCCTGTACCGCCTTCGGCAAGGTCTCAAAATACTCCTGCAAGGGGCTACCTTTTGGGAACGGCGCGCGGTGTTTTTTCATATTGTCCATACCGTGTCTCTCTCCTTTCATCGGTTACAAAGCCAACTCTTGGTCGTTACTCGCCCCCTTGCCTCTCCTTGGTAAGGAGAGGTGGATTTCCGACGGCTGTTAGCCGTCGGAAAGACGGAGAGGTAGTCCGCCCCCTCTCCGTCGTGCTTTGCACGACACCTCTCCCCAAGGGGCGAGGCGAGCACTCGCGTGTTACGCTTGAAATGCTGCATTGTAAGGAAGGGCTTTACTCGCTCACGCAACAACCCGTCATAGCATATGCCACTTTTCAAAAAACATACGGCGCGGCTTGCATATTTTTGTTGTTTGAAGGTACAATACCACCGAAAAACGGAGGTGCCGATTATGAAGATGACCAAACGGGAATATCAAATGATGAGCAAAAAGGCGTCCCCGCCCTCGCCCGTACTGCGCGACTGCGTGAAAGCCTTTTTGGTGGGCGGTCTCATCTGTGCCGCAGGTCAGGTGATCGTCTCACTGGCCGTGCAAAACGGCATGACGATGAAAGAAGCACGCACACTGTGCTGTATCGTGCTGATCGGCGCGAGCGTGTTGCTCACCGCACTGGACTTGTACGACTCCCTTGCCAAACACGGCGGCGCGGGCACCCTCGTCCCCATCACGGGGTTTGCCAACGCGGTATCCTCCCCCGCCATCGAATTCAAGTCGGAGGGGTATATCCTGGGTCTGGGGGCGAAAATGTTCATCATCGCCGGGCCGGTGATCGTGTATGGTACGGTAGCGAGTGTGATTTATGGGGTCATTTATTGGATAACTACGTTATTCTAACAAAAAAGGATTGACCGAATCGGTCAATCCTTTTTGACAGCAGAAGCATATTCTTTCGCTAAATTCTCCAATGCTTTAAAGTTTTTGGCGGTGATCAGTTCTTTACAGTACAGATTAGAGCCCACACCGATTCCGTCAAAACCGTCTGCAATAAAATCTTTTGCGTTTGTTTGCGTAACACCGCCGACGCCTAAGAGCCTTGCATCGCTAAGGGGTGCTTTTAATGCTTTGATATATCCTCGGGGCAGATCGTCTGCAGGAAAGATTTTAACGTAGTCGGCACCTGCTTTGATTGCCGCCGCAATTTCGGTGGGGGTATATGCTGCGGGAATGGAAACAAGCCCAAGCTTTCTTGTTTCTTTAATAATCTCGTCATCGCAATTTGGTGAGATGATATAGGAAGCACCTGCTCTGGCCGCTAACTCCAATTCCTCTTTTGAGGTAACTGTTCCTGCACCTACAAGTAAAGAAGTGTTTTCTTTTATGTATTGAATCAGCCGTGCTGTTTCTTCTTTCGGTGTATTGACGCTTCTGTCAAAAGTGACCTCTACCATCCGAATACCGCCGTTATATAACGCTTTCACAGCGGACAAAAGCGTTTCTTTATCGGGATTTCGAATGATGGCTATCAGCTTTTCACGGGCTATGGTATCGATCACATTTTTTCTGTTTTCAAGCCTTTTATATAGCTCATAGATCTTACGAAGACCCATTCTTGTTGACGAAGCTGATAAATCATCGGAAATGGGATGTGCGTTGGATGAAAGCAAAATAGTGTAGATTTGCTTTAATGTTTTGTTACCGCCAACAAAAATCTGTTTACCATTAGCAGTTAATAGTATTTTTTCAATATCTTGCCCTAATACACAACCGTAAAGGAATGAGGAAAGCTCGTCTTGTGCCACACCGTTTAACCACATAATGCGGATTTGAAAAAGTGCGGCATTGATGCCGTTTTCCTTAGCATAGGCTGCGCCACGGAGCACGTAGGCTTCGTTTGGTGTAAATTTATGACTGACGGTTGCTGAAAGAATTGAGTTTTCAATAACGTTGTTGAGCAGCTCTCCGCTCATGGTGGTATAAAAATCGGTAATGTTACCGTCTTTTGACAGTGAGATAACTTTATTATGGGTACCGGGCAATACAACAACGCAATCCTCTGCCAAAGAAAGAGTGTGTATTATACCCGTAGTTTCTGTTTCCTCGCCACGAATCACGTCTTGAATACTGTCGCCGTTGCATTTTTTGATACCCGGTACAAAAATAAACGGAATAGGCGATATTTCTGTCAAAATATGTGTTTGCAGATGATTAGCCAAGGTGTAAGCATCAATCGGTAGGGAAATGTGAGGCACTTCTATAAGCCCCAATTCACTGCCCGCCATCCCGGAAGTCATAATACATTCAACTGCATTTGAATGAACGTTTGTGTCCCTTAATAAATCCTCTATGAGCTTTTTTATCTCCGCGAACAAAAACGCTTTCCCTTTGAATTTGCTTATTTCTGCACCAATCTTTGCTTTCACAAAATGAACGACATTATCCTTCTCACAAAGCCATAAGCGTGTATTTGAGGTACCCATATCCATTGTTATAAACATGTAAAGCCCTCCTTAATAATCTGAGTGGAATTTTCTAAATTGGCTTGGCGATATTTTTTCGGAGCGTGAAAACATCTCGGCAAAATAGGAAGCATTGCAAAAACCGCACTGTATCGCAATTTCATTTACAGACAGGCGGCTTTCTATCAGCATTTGCTTTGCCTTAGTCAGTCTTAACTCGTTACGGTACTCCAGTATACTGATCCCTGTAATCTGTTTGAACAGGTGGGACAAATAATATACGCTGATATTCATTTTTTTTGCGATATCGTTTACAGATATATCGTCATTTAAATTGTTTTTGATATACTCAGTGATTTTTTCGATGATAGGGTGAGGATTCGGTTCGGCGGTTGGAGTTGAACGAATAAGCTCAATGATTTTTAGTAAGATACTTTTGTCCTTACATTCACTTTTGTAAAAATGTTCCACTAATTCATCTAATTTTGCTGAATTCAGAAATTTTATATTGATGCAGCTTAAAGGATACTTTGCAAATACTTTGTCAAGGGAATTTTCACATTCATCTATAACACGTTCCACAAAGGTTTCGATATCCAAAACGTTTTCTTCATAAGGGTCGGGCAGCTCGGGCGCAAGTTTTTGGAGCTTACAAACAACATTCTTCAAAAAGCCTTCGTTTGAAACAAGCTTGCCATTTATAATATCCTCTTCGCTGATTTTGGCGGTCAGCACTTCTCGCGCATCAGAATATGCCTCACGCAATGAATGCTTAAAACAACCACGCTCTCGGTCATAGGTAATATAGATATATCCGTCCTCGCATTCAACAGCATCAGGATAAGAT
>CAZESL010000113.1:0-6672 GCA_964515215.1 uncultured Eubacteriales bacterium | reverse complement strand
ATCGCGGATCAGGCGCGTACCATTCGTATTCCCGTGCATATGGTGGAGACCATCAATAAGGTAAAGAAGGTTTTCAGCCAACTCTTGCACGAAAACGGTCATGAGCCGTCGGTGGAAGAGATCGCTCAGCGTTTGGAAATGCCGGTGGATAAGGTGCGCGAGATCATGCGCGTAGCACAGGAGCCGGTATCGCTCGAAACGCCGATCGGTGAGGAAGAGGACAGCCATCTCGGTGACTTTATTCCCGACGACGACGCCCCCGCTCCGGCGGATGCGGCATCCCATACGCTGCTGCGTGAGCAACTGGGTGAGGTGCTCTCCACCCTCACTCCGCGTGAGGCAAAGGTGTTGCAGTTGCGTTTCGGTCTGGAAGACGGCCGTCCGCGCACGCTTGAAGAAGTGGGCAAGGAATTCGACGTGACCCGTGAGCGTATTCGTCAGATCGAGGCGAAAGCGTTGCGCAAGTTGCGTCATCCCAGCCGCAGTAAGAAATTGAAGGATTTTTTGGATTAAGATATGCATATCAATTTGGAATCGGATTACGCGGTGCGTATCGTGCATCACATGGTGCATCTGAACGCGCGGTGCGATGCCCGCACGGTAGCGGAAGCGACGGGGGTATCGTTGCGTTTCGCGCTGAAGATCATGGGTAAGCTCGTGACGGCAGGCGTGGTGTTGTCCTTTAAAGGCGCACACGGCGGCTATGAGTTGGCGCGCCCTGCAAGTGAGATCACCTTGCGGCAGGTGATCGAAGCGGTGGAAGGACCTTACCGCTTCAGTCGCTGTGCCGACGGGGACTACACCTGCACGCACACCGCGGCGGGTGTCTGCCCGTTTTACACGGTGTTTGACGAGGTGACCCGTACGGTGGTAGAGAAACTCGATACCATTACTTTTGACCGTATAGGAAGAGTGTAATATGGCTATGGTGTCTGCCCATCACGTGGGCAAACAGTTCGGAGAACGCACGTTGTTTTCCAATTTGAGTTTTGAGATAAACGAACACGACAAGGTGGGCTTGGTCGGTGAAAACGGCTGTGGCAAGACCACCTTGTTTCGTATGCTTACGGGGGAGTATTCCATCGACGAAGGCGACGTGGTGTTTCAGAAAAACGCCCGCATCGGGTATTTGGAACAGCACGCCTGCTCGGGCGAGGAACACACCTTGTGGGACGAGGTGGAGGCGGTCTTTGCCCCCGTCATGGCGGTGGAGCGGGAACTTGCCGCAGTGACCCTTCGCCTGGAAGGGTCGGCGGCGGGGGACGCGGCACTCATTGAGCGACAGCACGAATTGCAAGAACAGTTCGACCGTATGGGCGGCAATTACTATAAGAGCCGCGTGCGCTCGACACTGCTCGGTCTGGGCTTCCCCGAAACGGCGTTTTCGCAACCCGTTTCGTCCCTTTCGGGCGGGCAGAAGTCGAAAGCTGCGATGGGCCGTCTTTTGCTGTCGGATGCGAACGTACTTCTTTTGGACGAGCCGACCAACCATCTGGATATCACGTCGGTGGAATGGCTTGAAGACTTTTTGCGCGGATACACGGGGACGGTGGTGGTCATTTCGCACGACCGCTATTTCCTTGACCGTATCACCACGCGTACGCTGGAGATCGCGAACGGACGGTTGTATGCGACGAACGGGAACTATTCCGCGCACCGTGCCGCCCGCGAAAAGGACAAAGAGGTGGAAACGCACCATTACAAGACCCAGATGCGGGCGATCCGTAAACTGGAGGACAACATCACGTTACTCAAAAGTTGGAACCGTGAAAAGAGCATCCGTGCTGCCGAAAGCCGCGAAAAGCGTCTGGAACGTCTGCGGGCGGAGTTGACGGTGCCCGAAAGTGAGCGGGACAGCATTCGTTTCGACTTTACCGCCGAGCAGGTGAGCGGCAACGACGTGCTGAACGCGGGGGATATTGCGATGGGGTTCGGCGGGAACACCTTATTCCGTAACGCGGAGTTGCACATTCGCCGCGGCGAGCGGGTGTTTTTGATCGGGCCGAACGGGTGCGGCAAGACCACCCTCTTGAAAATTTTGGCGAATCGGCTGACCCCGCGCAGCGGATACGCATTGCCGGGCGCAAAGGTGCGTATCGGGTATTACGACCAGACGCAGGCGGGATTGGATGACGAGAAGATGGTCATCGATGAAATTTGGGACAGTTACCCGCGTCTTTCGCAGACCGAAGTACGCAATGCGCTCGCGGCATTTCTGTTTCGCGGTGAGGACGTGTTTGCCGAAGTGGGGAAGCTCTCGGGCGGCGAGCGGGCGCGCATCTTACTGCTCAAGCTGATGCTTGCGCGGGATAATTTCCTGTTGCTCGACGAGCCGACCAACCACTTGGATATCACTTCGTGCGAAGCACTGGAAGAGGCGCTTGCGGGGTACGACGGCACCGTGCTGATCGTATCGCACGACCGTTATTTTATCGATCGTTTGGCGACCCGCGTGGTGCGGCTGACCGAAAACGGGTGTGAATCCTACATCGGCAACTATACCGATTATCTTGAAAAGCAGACTGCACAAAAAGCGGCAGCAATTGCTGACGCACCGCCGAAAGAAAACGCTTACAAACAGCGTAAAGAAGCCGCCGCGGCACGGCGCCGTCAGCAGACACAACTGGCCCGCTGTGAGGCGGCGATCGCCGAAGCGGAGGCGCAGGCGGCGGCGCTGCAGGAGGAGATGAATTCCCCCGCCGTGGCGACCGATTATGCACGCTTGGCGGAGGTGACCGCGCAGTGGGAAGAGACCACGCACCGTGTGGAAGAACTGATGGACGAGTGGGAACGGTTGCAGTTGACGTTGGAAGACGACGAATAAAATGTGAAAAACGGTAGACAACCGCGTATAATTGTGATAAACTGTAAGAAATCGGTGTGAATGGGGGTGAGTAAATGGAAAAGTGGGATCTGTTGGATGCACAAGGTAACGCTACGGGGCGTACCATCATCCGCGGCGAACGGTTGCAGGCGGGGCAATACCATTTGGTGGTGCACATCTGGATCGTGGACAGCCACGGCCGTTTGCTCATTCAAAAGCGTTCACCGACCTTGCGGTTGATGCCCGGAATCTGGGCGGCAACGGGCGGGTCGGCGGTATCGGGCGAGATCTCGTCGGATGCGGCACGCCGTGAATTGGCGGAAGAACTCGGTATTTTGACCTACCCGAACGAATTGGAATACCTCGGTCGTCTGCGTCGGCGCAACTCGCTGTGTGATCTGTGGTTGCTCCGTTCGGATATCAACGAGGCGACATTGCGTTTACAAAAAGAAGAAGTTGCCGGTGCAATGTGGGTGACGTGGGACGAATTGATGGAAATGGTGCGTCAGCGCCGCTATCATAATTACGGGCGCCAGTATTTTGCGTGGTTGCACCGTCATATTTACGGAGAGGATGGCGAACCGCGTGCGGATTGAGCGGTTGTTGGATCGGTTTGTAAAAAAAGGAACGTTGGGTGACGAGCAGGCTGTCCGTTTTGCGTACGGTAAAGTCGCGGGATGGGTCGGTCTCGGTGCTAACGTTCTTTTGTTTTTGGTGAAGGTGCTGGCGGGTGTGATCGCGGGCAGTGTGTCCATTGTGGCGGATGCATTTAACAACCTGTCGGACGCGGGCTCATCACTGGTGACCCTTGTGGGATTTCGGCTGTCCGAAGCACCGCCCGACCGTGAACACCCATTTGGTCACGGGCGCATGGAGTATCTTTCCACTATGGCGGTGGCGGCACTCATTATGGTGGCGGGGGTGGAACTGTTGAAATCGGCGGCGGAGAAGATCTTCCATCCGTCGATCGTGACGTTTCAGTGGTTGCCTGTTATCATTTTGGTGGTGTCTATTCTTATTAAAGCGACACTTGCGTGGTTTTACCGTCGTGTGGATGCATTGGTGGATTCGCAGACCCTGCGTGCCGCCGCGACCGACAGCCGCAACGACATTCTTTGCACCGCAGTGGTGCTTATCTCTACCGTAGTGGGCAGTGCGGCGCATATCGCGCCGGATGGATACGTCGGTGTGTTGGTCGCCCTGTTCGTTTTGTGGTCGGGCTTTTCGGTGATGCGGGAAACGGTGTCGCCTCTGCTCGGTCAAGCCCCCGACCCCGCGTTGGTGCAAGGGGTGAAGGACACGGTGCTCGCGTATGACGGTATCGCGGGTGTACACGACTTGATGGTGCACAGTTACGGTCCCGGGCGGTTGGTACTGTCGCTTCACGCGGAGGTGCCGTGTGAGGGCGACATGATGAAAAGCCACGATCTGATCGATTGTATTGAGCGCGACCTTGCCGAACGGTTTCGTGCGGTGGTGTGTATCCACATGGATCCCGTGGATACTGCGGATGAACGGGTGGGACAGTTGCGGATGTTAACGCAAACGGTGATCGAGGACGTAGATGCGGTGCTGACCATGCACGATTTTCGTGTGGTATTCGGTGAAACGCATACGAATTTGATCTTTGATCTGGTGGTGCCGTTTCAACATAAAGCGCCCGCGGATACCGTGCGGGAGATCGAACGCCGTCTGCAGGTGATCGACCCGCGTCTGCGGGTGGTGGCGACGGTGGAACATACCTTTGAATGAGGTGAGCGTGTGGCGTACTATCTGGTATATAACGGGTTTTGGAACCCCGACGGTTTGCCCCGGTCTGCCGCCGCGTTGGTGGATGCCGCCGCGCGGGAGGGCGTGACCCTCACCGCGACCCCGAACACGGCGTGGGTGGCGCGGTACGACGGTGGCGGTACAACGGTAGCAGGGGAATACGGGGTGCTCACCGACGGTGATGCGGTGCTGTTTTGGGATAAAGATACCCGCCTTGCCCACGCGATGGAGGCGGTAGGTGCACGTTTGTTCAACACCGCGACGGCGGTGGAGACGTGCGACGATAAGCTGAAGACCCACGCGGTACTCGCCAAAGCGGGGTTGCCGATGCCGAAAACTCTTGCCGCGCCGATGACCTATGTGGAAAATTCGGCGGCGGGGTGTGCGACCTTTTGGAATGAAGCGGAAAAAACGCTGGGATTTCCGATGGTGGTAAAGGAGTGTTTCGGCTCGCTCGGCGGGCAGGTGTATTTGGCACACGACCGCCGAGAACTGGAAAAGCTCACCCTTTCGATGGGCGCAAAGCCGTTTTTGGCACAGCAGTTTATCGCCTCTTCGGCGGGGGACGATAAGCGGTTGTACGTAGTGGGTGACCGCGTGGCGGCGGCGATGCACCGCCATTCGGATAACGATTTTCGTGCAAACATTGAAAACGGTGGTGTGGGGTTTGCGTATACGCCCACTGCCGACGAGTGTGAATTGGCACTGGCGGCTTGCCGTGCGTTGGGACTCTGCTTCGGCGGTGTGGATATTTTAGATAGTGAAGACGGGCCGTTGCTTTGCGAGGTCAATTCCAACGCCCACATGGCGGGGATCACCGCCGCGACGGGGGTGGACGTAGCAGGCGCAATTTTGCGTTACGTAAAGGAGAAAACACAATGAGTGATATGTTGGTGAATTTGTACACGCTTCCTGCCGCGCCGACCGTGGCGGAAGGGGTACGCATCGTGCGGGTGTTGCCGCCCGATTTCGGTAAGGTACTGAATTTTGTGAAAACGCATTTTGACGAAGGTTGGGTGCACGAGTGTGAAGCGGCACTCTATCAGACACCGTCAGCTTGTTTTGCGGCGGTGAAAGACCACGCGGTGGTGGGGTTTGCCTGCTACGATGCGACGGCACGCGGTATGTTCGGCCCCGTGGGGGTGGACGCCGCGGCACGCGGACAGGGGATCGGTGCGGTGCTGACCTATCGCTGTATGGAAGCGATGAAAGAGGCGGGGTACGCCTACGCCGTGATCGGCTGGTGCGACGAGAAACAGGCGTTTTACACCCGCACGGTGGGGGCCATGCCGATCGAAAACACGGGAGATACCGTGTACAGCCGTATGGTATAAAAAGAGAGAATGTGTCTTGAACGATACATTCTCTCTTTTTTATCTGTCCGTCTCGGGTGCAGTGCGAGGCGGGCGGCAGGTTGCCGCCCCTACGGTGCCGCCGTGGAAATTGTACCACCGCCGCAGGGACGGGTCTCCCGACCCGTCCGCGTTTGCAACCGAAACAGGGGCGTAGGGTGCGGCGTCGTTGGATGTTGACCGTTATTTTCAAATTTTTTCTTTATCGACAAAATTCTACTTGATTTCTGTTTTTGAAAATGGTACACTATTCGTGCGACACAATCTGAATAAAATCTGTTCAATCCGTAGGGACGACGTTTTGGTAAAAATGTCGGCTCTACTTTGACAGCTCTACGGGTTGACGGAGGAAAGATTGTGTCGCAGCAATGGAGTCGTGCGTTTTTCGGCGCGTGGCTTCGGGCTGCGCGCTTTTTTATTTCTCGGAGGAGGTTGTGACGATGGAGTACCGCGTTGTACGAAACATTGATAAGACCGGGCGGTTGGTCATTCCAAACGATCTTCGGAAACTCTTTGGTATGTCTCCCGATACGGCGGTCGTGATCATTCCGACAGAAGATGGAATATTGCTCAAACGTGCGGAGGAAGAAAAGAAATAAATATCCGTTGGAATCAAAAGAGGCTGTCACGTTAAGGCAAAATTGCACAAACATAAGAGGATAATGGCTCCCCTTGAAGATGCAAGGCCGATTCCCCCGCTTGTGGGGGAAATGTCCGCAAAGCGGA
>CAZESL010000112.1:0-6788 GCA_964515215.1 uncultured Eubacteriales bacterium | reverse complement strand
TCGGCATTACGAAACTTGCCGCGGTGGTGATCGGCGGTGACAGCCGTCAACAGTCGGTCGAACGGGGACTTGCGGCGATTTCCCACGCAGCCACGCTGGTGGCGGTGCACGACGGCGCCCGTCCGTTGGTGACGGCGGAGGAGATCGAACGTATCGTCACGGCGGCAGAAGAACACGGTGCCGCCACCGCCGCAACGCCCGTAAAAGATACGTTGAAGATCGCGGGGGCAGACGGTACGGTTGCCGCGACCCCCGATCGCCGTACCCTGTGGGCGGTGCAAACGCCGCAGGTGTTTCAATGTGACCGCTACCGAGCCGCACTCGCGCAGGCGGCGGCAGACGGACGGGACTTTACCGACGATTGTCAATTGTTTGAATACGTCGGTCACACGGTACGTTTGGTACAGACGGGGTACCAAAACATTAAGATCACAACTCCCGAAGATATGGCGATCGCACGCGGTCTTTTGGGGAAAGGAGAGACGGCTATGCGTATCGGACACGGATATGACGTACACCGCTTGGTGGAAGGACGCGCACTCATTTTGGGCGGTGTGACCGTACCGTACGAAAAGGGGTTGCTCGGTCATTCGGATGCCGACGTGCTCACCCACGCGGTGATGGATGCCCTGCTCGGTGCGGCAGGACTTCACGATATCGGTCGCTGGTTTCCCGACACCGACGAGCGCTTTCGCGGGGCGGACAGCATACAACTGCTCGAACACGTGATCGCGTTGCTGGCAGAACACGGTTTTACCGTCGGGAACGTGGATGCTACCGTATTGGCGCAAGCGCCGAAACTGTTGCCGTACATTGACACGATGCGGGAGAATCTGGCCCGTGCGTGCGGCTTGCCGCCGACGGCGGTAAACGTGAAAGCCACGACCGAAGAAAAGCTCGGATTTACGGGTGTGGGTGACGGTATGGCGGCACATGCGGTATGTTTGATAAAGGAGAGAGAAGCGTGATCTTTGAAAAACAAGCGACAACCTTTACGGTGCAACACACGGCACTTCCTCACGCGGTATATCTGCCCCAAGGGTACGAAGAAGATCAAAGTCGGCAGTGGCCGCTCGTAATCTTTTTGCACGGTGCGGGCGAGCGGGGAAGTGACCTCGAAGGGGTATACCGTCACGGGCCGCTTCGCGAGGTGCGTGAAGGACGGGAGTTCCCGTTCGTTGTGATCGCACCGCAAATTGAAGCACCGAAATACTGGGCATGCTATGCCGAAACGTTGAACGCGATGCTGGACGGTTGGCTCAAAGAATACCGCATCGATCCCGCCCGCGTGTACCTCACGGGCCTTTCCATGGGCGGTACCGGCACGTGGATGTGGGGGATGATGAACCCCGAGCGTTTTGCTGCCGTGATGCCGATCTGCGGCACGGGCATCTGCTGGTGTGCAGGGAATTTGAAGGATGTGCCCGTATGGGTGTTCCACGGTGACCGCGACGAGATCGTACCGATCGAGGAAAGTTATGCCATGGAAAAACGCCTTGCAGCATGCGGCGGGGACGTGCGGCTTTCCGTATACGAAGGGTACGGTCACGATTGCTGGACGGATACCTACCGCCGTCAGGATGTGTACGAATGGCTGTTGAGTAAATTTAAGGAGTCAGAAAAATGAGTGAACGTTTGGACCGTATCAACGAATTGGCGCGCAAAGAACGCACCGAGGGTTTGACGGCGGAAGAAAAAGAAGAGCAAAAACGCCTGCGTGCCGAGTACGTAGCGGCGGTGCGCAAAAACGTGGAGTTACAGCTCGGCAACACGTACATCGTGGAGCCGGACGGCACGAAGCATCCGCTGAAGAAGAAAGGACAGCCGCAATGATACGACGAGTGATCGCACTGTGTTTGGTGTGTTGTCTGTTGTCGGTCTGTACGGCGTGCCGCGTGCGCGTGGACTTTACGCAAGATACGGACGAAGATACCTCGCCCACAACCACCACCACCGTTCCCGAAACGAACGACGAAATGGCGGCTGAAGCGTGGCAGATCTATTCCCACGCATTAGAGGTCGAACGGACATATACTACCTATGAACTGGTGTATGAAGGGCGGCAGACGGCCATAGGGGAGACCGCCGCTACCAAAGCACGTTTCATACGTGTGGAAAAGGACGGCGAGGTATCTCTCATGATCGAAAGCGAGTACGGCAATCAATATTCTGCTGCCTATTATGCGGACGGTATCGGCTATTTTAATATAGACGGTCAAAAGTACTGGATGCCGACCGATGAAGACACCGTATACGAGATCCTTGAGTTTTCCGAAAGTGAAACTCTTACGGAGGCGATGTTTACGAAAGCCATCGTGATCCGCGATGCCGACGGCGGTGCTACGGTGTCCTGTCCGCTCCAAGCAAAATATGCGTTGCAATTTGCGCGGATGTATCTCGGAGATACCGCGATCGAAGGCACCGTCACTCGCTCGGAAGCGGGTGTGGAAGTGGATGCCGCAGGCAACCCGCTGTCGTTTACCACCGCCGTTTCCGTAGATCACGCACTGTACGGTACCGTGTCGGTCGAAAGCGAAAACCGCTACGTGGCGGTCGGGGATGCGGTGGTGCTGACCCCGCCGAGCGATCTGGATACCTACGCCTCGATTATTGAATAGAGAAAAGGGCTGTCGTTGTTCGACGGCCCTTTGTTTTACGAAATTCTCCCTGCTGTGCGGTGCGGTTTTTCGAGATTAGGAAGAAGAACGACAAAATACGACAGCAATCGCTGCTTACCCAAAAATATTTTCCAAAATATGGAAAAAGTTTCGCAAAAACCCTTGCAATATTTTCCAGAATATGGTAATCTGTTGACATCGACAGGGGCTGTCGATGTTTGGCTGCCGGCAAGCGAACCATTTTACATAACAAGGGAGATTATTGTATGGAGAAGAAAATACGGGTGTTGCTCGCCGATACGGGTGAGCATTTTGGGCAGCCCTGTGCCACGGCGTTGCGTGCACACGGGTTGGAGGTGGAAACGGTGGAAAAGGACGGTCGCCGTGTGATCGAGCGGGTGTCGGCATACCGTCCCGACGTGGTTATTATGGATTTCTTTTTACCGCAAGTGGATGCGGTGGGGGTAATACACAGCATCAAAGCGATGCATCTGCCGAATGTGCCCGTGCTGATGGTAATGTCGGCGTTTGATAACCCGAATTTAGAGCGCGAAGCCATGACGGCGGGTGCGGATTATTTTGTATTAAAGCCGTTTGATGCGGACGGCATGGCGATGCGCTTACTCACCATTTGCGCACAAAAGGACAATCGCCGCACCGCGAGTGTGGGCGGTAATACGCTCGAGATGCAGGTGACCGAGATCATTCATCAGATCGGTGTGCCTGCGCATATTAAAGGGTATCAATATTTGCGGGATGCGATCTTAATGGCGATCGAAGATGAGGAGATCATCAATGCCGTGACCAAGCGGTTGTACCCGTCGGTGGCGAAGAAACACGATACTACTTCGTCGCGCGTGGAACGCGCCATCCGTCACGCGATCGAGGTGGCATGGGACCGCGGCGACGTGGACGTGTTGAATTCCTATTTCGGTTACACGATCCATACGGGACGCGGCAAACCCACCAACAGCGAATTTATTGCCATGATATCCGACCGTTTCCGTCTGCAACTCAAGATCGGATAATAAAATATTTAAAAAATGTATTTATTTTTTGCCCCCTTTGTGATATGCTTGTTACAAAGGGGGCTTTTCTATGAAACTGGAGTTTCTTGGTGCGGCTCACGAAGTGACCGGCTCGTGCACGTTGCTGACGGTGGGC
This sequence comes from uncultured Eubacteriales bacterium, assembly GCA_964515215.1. Taxonomy (GTDB): domain Bacteria; phylum Bacillota; class Clostridia; order Oscillospirales; family Acutalibacteraceae; genus SIG588. Next base: position 3,006 of record CAZESL010000112.1, on the reverse strand, counting down.
GAGCATCGCATCGTGGTCGATTGCGGCATGGAGCAAGGCCGCGATATTTATGAAAATTGCGATATGCCGATTGCCGCGGGTGATGTGGATGCGGTGTTGCTGACACACGCGCACATCGATCACGCGGGTAAAATTCCGTTACTCTGTGCCAATGGGTTTAGCGGGCCGATCTATGCCACCGAAGCAACCACCCGCCTGTGCGGGATCATGCTGATGGATTCGGCACACATTCAGGAATTTGAAGCCGAATGGCGCAACCGCAAGGGTAAGCGTGCGGGTAAAGAGGAATACAAACCGCTGTATACCGCGGCGGACGCACAGCAGGCGCTGTCGCAGTTTGTGCGTTCGTCCTATCACGCCCCGCGTGAGATACTGCCGGGTATCACGGTGGAGTTTTTGGATGCGGGACACTTGCTGGGCTCGGCTTCCATTAAAATCCGCGTGACCGAAGAAGGGAAGACCCGCACCATCCTGTTTTCGGGCGACCTCGGCAACGTGAACCGCCCGCTGATCCGCGATCCCGAACAACCCGATACCGCCGATTACGTGGTGATCGAATCCACCTACGGCAATCGCTTGCACGGTCCGCATCCGGATTACGTGAAACAGTTGACCGACATTTTGCAAGAGACGTTTGACCGCGGCGGTAACGTGGTGATCCCGTGTTTTGCCGTCGGTCGTACGCAAGAGATGCTGTACTGCCTGCGTTGTATCAAAGAGGAAGGCCTGATCAAAGGACACGACCGATTCCCCGTTTATGTGGACAGCCCGCTGGCGGTGGAAGCGACGCGTATTTACGGCGACGAATCGCTGACCCCGTATTTCGATAAGCAGACGTTATCGCTTTTAAACGAGGGGATCAACCCCATTTTGTTCCCCGATATCCGCGTATCGGTCACGTCGGACGATTCCCGTGCCATCAACGAGGATGCCACGCCGAAGGTGATCTTGTCCGCCAGCGGTATGTGTGAGGCGGGACGTATTCGCCACCATTTGAAACATAATTTATGGCGGCCCGAAAGTACCGTGCTGTTTGTGGGATATCAGACCGAAGGTACGCTCGGCAATCAGTTGTTGAACGGTGCACCCACCGTGAAGTTGTTCGGAGAAGAAATTCAAGTGCGCGCCCGTATCGCGCAGATGGACGGTATCAGCGGTCACGCCGACCGCGACCGTATGCTTCAGTGGCTCCGCGGTATGGATCCCGCCCCCAAAAAAGTGTTTGTGAATCATGGCGGTGATACGGTGTGCGACGAGTTTGCCGCCTTCATTACCGAACAACTGGGGATCCCTGCCGAAGCGCCGTATAACGGAGCGGTATACCGTATAGGAGATACGGTCGCACTCGAAACAGCGGGCAATACCCGTCGCCTGACACCCAAGGCGGCACGTGTGAGCACGGTGTACGATCGCTTGGTGATGGTGTATCGCCGTTTGGGACAGTTGATCGAGCAAAGTCGCGGTCGCGCAAACAAAGATCTGGCAAAATTTGCCGATCAAATTCAGTCGTTACATGACCGTTGGCAATAAAAGGAGGAAAAACGATGTTTGGAAACAAAGTGGTACTGACCATTGAGGGAATGGCGTGTATTCGTTGCAGCGGGCGCGTGGAAGCGGCGCTGAACGCACTTGACGGCGTGAAGGCAAAGGTGGATCTGGATAAAAAGACCGCCACCGTCAAAGGGTGCGACGACAAGGAACTGCTCGTTCGTACTGTGACCGACCTTGGTTTTACCGTAGTGGATGTGAAATAAACGAGCCCGCCGTAAGGGGCGTACTCTAAAGGACAGTAAAACAATAATTTATCCCCACCGATTATTCGGTGGGGATTTCCATTGTTTAAGTCCTTTTAACTACACTTATCATCTTGATATTCAAGTACAATATGGATTTTTACATTCAATTTCTCATCCGATAGTATTACCTCGGCAATCTGTCCGCCTGTTATTTCATAACCTTCATTTGCAAGAGAATCGATTTTGTCTGCTATCCGCTTATGAAGGTATCCTATGTCGTATGCATTTTGAGTTGATACAAGATAACTATCGTTTTCATCTTGGTCAAATGTTAATGTGTCACCGACAGAGCATTGCTTGATTTCAAACTGCATTTTCGGTGTTCCGTTATATACTAACACAGTATCAAATGATATAGGCGGAAATTGATTGTTTGTGACTTTTGAGTGTTGTTCTGTTGGAATAGATTTGTGTTGAGCAACTTTTGCAGTTTCTCGTTTGGGTGGTGTTTCTATAATATCGGGTGCAGCAACACCGCTTTTGATTTTTGCCACCTTTTTATAGGTTTTACCGACTGAACCGAACAAAATGGCAAGACCAATAAAAATCAAACCAATCGGCAATGTAAATACTCCTGCGATACTCATTATCCAAGCAACTATAATTAGAAATGTGCTTGTGCCTTTGTATGTACTTGCAGAAGAACGATACTTACTAATGTCAATTGTAGGAGATTTCTGTTGAGTTGGTTGTTGTTGGCTTTGATAATTAACCGTTGAATTATCAGACGATGTTTTATGTGGTGTGGAATTAATTACATCATTAAGGCCAATAGTTGTTTTATTATGAACTTTGTTGTAAACTGCTTTTTTAGGGTCGCTTATAGCCCATGCCTTTTTGACCGTACAATGGATTTGCCGCCTTTTTTACTGTTCTTTTGAGTTTTCCTGTTGTACGAGCACTAATAGACCTTTTTATACTCGGTTTCCGCATACCAATTTTCATAATGTTCCTCGCAATTTTGGCTTTTTTCATTATATCATTAAGTATCGAGAAATTCAATATGTTGCATTCTTTTCAGAGGGTTTTAGGTTCTCCTAACAAGTGGAAAATGTACCGTACATTTTCCCTGCTTGTTACGGTATGAGACAAATATTAAACGGATGTGTAGAATTTCTGCACATCCGTTTTACTATCTCAAAAAATATTTTATATAGTGATATTGTGAGACAGGTCTCACAGTGATATTTTTGATAAATCAAAAGTGATA
>CAZESL010000111.1:0-7166 GCA_964515215.1 uncultured Eubacteriales bacterium | reverse complement strand
TTATTATATCTCTTTTGGGTGAATTTGTCGACTACACTTTTATGTTACCACTCCAAAGAGAGCGCACACAAGCCTCCCCTGTGTAAGGGGAGGTGTTTTTGCCTTTGGCAAAAACGGAGGGGTTGTCAGCAGCAATCGAAGAAAAGCGTAGAGACTCGAACAACCCCTCAGCCTCGCATACGCTCGGCAGCTCCCCTTGCACAGGGGAGCCTTGAGGCTGATCCGAATTTAAGAAGGACACAGGGGAGCCTTGGGGTTGATCCGAATTTAAAAAGGACACAAGGGAGTCTTACACGCCGTCAAGGCGATACCTTTACAAGTGTTTTGGTACACAGTCTGTAAGAAACCGTGGTATACCGCGGTTTCTTTTTTTGTGTAAAGCAAAAGAACATTACATATCGTACAAACTCTACGAATCGTGTATAGCTAAAACGCACAAAAAACAGGCCGAAAATTCTACGCTTTTACGGCTGGGGGGGACGTTTTTTACGGTTGCAAAATGATAAAAAATGTGTTAAAATGGTAGCGCTGTAGACTACGGCCTGCTTTGGTGCGTAGTCAACGGACAAATTTTAGGAAAGGTGATACTTGTATGAAGCACACAGCCAAGCGCATTCTGGCCATGCTCGGCGTGGTCGTAATGCTGTTCTCTTGTTGCTTGTCGGGTTTGAGCTTCGCTTCTTTTGCGGCAGCGAGCGATACCTACAAGAACAAGTGGACGATCCTTGACGGTGGCGAAAGCGGTGTCGTGATGTCTTATGAGGCAGGCGCCCGTTTCGAAAAGGGAGTTTCTGGCTTTAACGCCCAGATTCCCTCCACCTACGAGATGGAGGACATTTCGTTGTACCTCCACATGACGCTGGATGCGGCGGCGGTCACCGCTTTTGAAAAAGGCGGTTCGATCGAATTGTCGCAGTCCACGATGGACAAGTCCGAGCGGAACTGGAGTCTGACGACTCCCGAATGGAAGGCCGGCGAAAACGTCGTTCTTCTGAAACTCTCCGCTTCGGGCAGTGCGCCCGGCGGCGCGGCGGAGTTTGATCTGCACACGGCCATCAATTACTTCCGTATGTTTGCGAACCCCGGTGCGGCGGAATTTACGGATGCGTCCACGGTCACCATTTGGGAGATCGCCTTGGTGGATACCACCACCGCCGGCGTGACCTTTGGTGAGGACGACACGTATTTGATGCTGTCCGAGCCGATCACGACCACCCCGAACACCATCGAGGCGAGCGTGAAGGTGAATGCATTTGACACCGAATTCCCGCTGAACGTCAGCTTCGCCCCCCGCTACACCGGCACCACGCTGGATCTGGACGGCGACGGCACGGCGGACACCGATGCCGATGGCAACACGGTCTACGTCAACACGGCGGTCACCACCACCGTGAGCGGCGTGGAAGGCATTGCCGACGGCACGACTGTCTACGGTACTACCATGCCTGTGGGCGGTTACCTCGGTTCTAAGGATACGAAGTATTCGCTCTCCATTCCGAAGGCGTACGAGACCGCAGATATGGCGCTCGCGTTCTGGTTCTATACCTCCACGGGTACTGTGCCGAACACGATTATGGAGATCACCTCCTCCGGTAAGTGTGACCACGCAGAACTGGAGTGGAGCACCAACGCGATGTTCACTGACCTGCAGGTTGGCTGGAACTACATCGTGATGCCCTTTGCTTCGGCGAGCAACAACAAATGCTCTTGCTGCGGTGAGTTCGACTTGCAAGCGGCGAACTTCCTACGTTTCTGGGGCAACGGCAAGGCTACCGAAGAAATGACGGTCTACTTCCACGACTTCAAATTTGTGAAGCTGGAAACCGAAGAAGAGGAAGAAGTTCCCGAAGAAACGGTCACCGAGTGGCCGTTGATGGGCGGATTCACCTCCTCCTCCGGCATGAACATCGGTTGGTCGAGCGCTTCGTCCAATGTAACCTATAACAACGTGTGGGTGACCGACAGCACGTTGACGACTCAGCCCGCTGCGGGCACGGTCTATGCCGAGTTCACGGCGAAGGGCAACACCGCCTCGAGCGGTGTGTGGAGCCCCGTGTTTACGTGGGCCGGCACGGCGCTGGATGTTCCCGAAGATGCCACGCTGGACGATCTGAAGTTCAGTATGTGGATGTACATCAGCGATGCGAGTGCGCTGGCGACTACCAGCCCGAACTTTAAGATCGGCTCCACCGCGAGTTCGGTGGACCAGGGCTTGTCGTACAGCAACCTGTTCAAGAACTTCCTGCTGGTGGACGGCTGGAACTACATTGAGTTCCCGCTTTCGGCAGGTACGCAGACCAGCAGCAATCCGCTGACGGTGGACGATATCTGTAAATTCACCATGCGTTCCTTGGACCTCACCTGGCTCGATTCCACCCCCGATGACGACGTGGTCGGCACGGTGGAGGATCAGGCGTTCGTGCGCTATGCGGATTTCAAGATCTCGCTGATCGATAAGGAAGCCGCGACCGAATGGTCCATCGGCACCCCGAACGGCGGCCGCTACAGCGGTATGACCAACATCGGCGCGGGTGTTGTGGGCGCAGACGAAGAGGCTCCCGCAGGCACCAAGTACTACGCCGTGACGATCGATGCGGGCGCGCAGCTTGCGATGAACCACCAGAGCTTCTCGGTGGAATTCCCCTCGACCGTTACCTCGAAGGATCAGTTGTCGCTGTGCTTCTGGATGTACACCTCCACGGGCGAAGTCGGCAGCGGTAACATCGAGCTGACCTCTTCCGGTACGTGGGATAAGCAGGAAATTTGCTTTACCTACAAGAACTTCATTTCCGACCTGAAGGCGGGTTGGAATTACGTGGAGTTGCCGCTGGCATCTCCCACTTCCGCGACCAGCGGTACGAACGGCGTGTTCGATTACACCAATGCGAACTTCATTCGTTGGGTCGGCGGCGGTTCCTTTACGGCTGAGACCGAGATCCGCATTTCCGAGATGAAGTTTGTGGCGAGCATTGAAGAGGCAGAAGAAAACGAGATTCTGCTGTTCCCGACGTCGGGCCTCGGCACGGTCAACTGGTCTACCGGTGCAGACGGTCTGCCGAAGGGTATGCCCTACGTGGAAAAGGATCTGTCCGCGAACACTTCCACCGGTTTGGTGCTGAACAAGACGAACCTCACGGTGGACGTTCCTGCGAACACCAACTTCAAGGACATGGGTCTCTCCTTCTGGATGTACGTCAACGATGTGGATAACATCAGCGGTGTCGGCCAGTTGGAACTCACCTCCTCCGGCACCTGCGATCAGCAGGAACTGGGCTTCAGCCTCAATGTGTCCACCTTGAAAGATGGTTGGAACCATGTCTTCCTGCCGTTTACGAGCGGTAGTTTGTACAGTGGCACCGCAGGCGTGGCGTTTGACCACACCGCGATCAACTACATTCGTTGGTACGGTCTGTACGGCGCTGACTTGCAGGTGAAGTTCTCGCACTTCGCGGTGTATACCACCGAAACGATCGAAACGCCGACCTGGCCGATCGTCAACACCACCAAGACGCCCCACAATTGGGACGGCGGTAGCATTACGACGGGCAATTTCTGGGAGAACGACGGCACCGACGCGGCGCAACCGCTGAGCGGCACGGCGTATTATGAAGTTACTCCCGGTTCCGGCACGGCGACGATCGGTGATGTTACTGCGTGGAAAGCGGGCTGGAATGCCGGCACCAACAACGCATTCATGGCACCGAGTATCCCGAGCTACTATGAGATCGCGGATCTCACCTTCTCCTTCTGGGTGTACGTGCCGGATGTGGATCTGCTCCCGATGGTATCGGGTGCTCCGAACTTCCAGCTGACCTCGGCGGGTACCTACGACAAGCAGCATATGTATTACTCGTATCTGCTGCGCGACGGCATTCAGGGCACGTGGCAGGATGGCTGGAACTACGTCGAACTGCCGCTCTCCAAGATGAGTAAGAATGCGGCGTTCGATCTGTACAACCTGAACTTCCTGCGTTGGTCCTACTTCCCGATGTACTATTCGGCGGACGAAAACGTGGCGGACGTCGTGCGTTTTGCGGACTTCCGTATCACCGCTGCGGAGGATAAGACTCCCACGGCGGGCGAAGAAGTGACCGTTACCGAGAACGATATGATCATCGTCGGTAACACCAATACCGACGACGAAAACCCGATCGCACTCTTCACCGACGTGTACGGTAACGTATGCTGGGTGTGGGGCGATCAGCAGTACACCACCGATTACAACGTGGCGACCGGCGAGTGGATCGACCTCGCGCTGGTGCGTGACATGGATGCCGGTATGTTCTATCTGTATGCGAACGGCGAAGTGGTTGCCGAGCGTAGTGCTGTCGGCACCGCCGATATCGTTCCCACCACTGCGTTCTCCATCGGTGCGGACGGTCTGGGCGTGGCCTTCCAGGGCATGATCGCGGATGTTCGCTTGTGGAGCGACGTGCGCACGGCGGACGAGATCGCTGCGAACCGCGTGGAAAAGGTAGGTACCAAGGTCAATCCGTTGGAAGCGGGTGCCGAAGGTCTCATCGACGCGTGGTTCCTGGTGGGTAACCTCAACTATGTTCTCGGTGGCAATGTGACCAAATCGGTCAACGGTAACGAACTCGTGTTCAAAGGCTCCCGTGCGGACGATTGGGATCTGGATTATGAGATCCCGACCGACGTGATCGGTGAGGACTATCATACGATGATCTTTATCCCCGATACGCAGGAACTGGTGACGGGTGCCTTCACCGAAGAGTGGATGGCGGCGGCACAGTGGATCAGCGACAACGTGGAGAAAGAAAACATCGTCCACGTTATCGGTGCGGGTGATACCACCTGGCTTGCGAACGATGCCAACTTCACCATTGCGAAGAACGGTTGGGATCTGTTTACCGATAAGGTCTCCTGGAGCAACATGACCGGTAACCACGACTATCCCGGCAGTACCAGAAGCGTGAACGATACCACCTACACTATTCGCGACTCCTCGAAGTACAATGAGTATTTCGGTATCGATTACATTAACTCCACGGCGGCAAAGGATACCTACGTCGGCTCTTTCGCGGACGACTACGATATCTACGGCACCGAGGCGGATGAAAACGGCAAGTACGTCGGTACGGAGAACTCCTACTACCGCTTCAAGGTAGGCGGCGTGCAGTGGATGGTCCTGCAGCTCGAATACCATCCCCGTGTCAGCGTTATCAACTGGGCGAACGAGATCCTTGCGCAGTATCCGGATGATAACGTCATCCTTACCACCCACGGCTACATCGGTGCGGATAACGGTCGTTATTCCACCCACTGGATGCCGTATACCAGACAGGACTCCGAGATCGGCGGTTACATCGGCGAACTGATGCCCTCCGGTGCGACGGCATGGCCGGGCGGTTCGGAAGAGCCGATCTGGACCGAGATCCTTTACAAGAACGACAACATCAAGATGCTGCTCTGCGGCCACGACGGTACCACCGACGGTCACGTGCTGACCCGTTGGGACGAAAATGAGGCGGGCAACATTGTTCCGCAGCTTATGATCAACGCGCAGGATCTGGACGTGGAGTACTTTGACGGTCAGGCGCTCGCGATGGTTGCCATCCTGCGCTTCAGCGCGGACGGCTCGAAGTGCGACGTGCAGTACTACTCGCCCTATCATCAGGCTTCGTATCATCCCTCCAACCAGGAGATGCGCTCGCTCGAGTTGAACACCGTTCTCTCTTGCGCGCACCCGACCACTGAGTTGCAGGGCGTGAAGGAAGCGACCAAGACCGAAGACGGCTACACCGGCGACGAAGTCTGCACGGTGTGCGGCGAGATCGCGAAGAAGGGCGAAGTGATCCCGAAGATCCTGGTCTATTCGCAGCTCGATTTCTCGACCGGTACGCTGGTCGGCACCGCGGCAACCGCCAGCGGTTACACCTTAGAGCAGATCCCCGGCACCGAGTATTACGGTGTGAAACTGAACAAGCAGAACCAGTCCTTCAGCTTCAATCTGGATGCGGATCTGTTGCAGATCGACGAGGAAGATATTCTGAACGGTACCGACCTTGCGATCACCTATGAGTACTATGCGGTTTCCGCATGGGGTAACGATCACCGTGTGACCCTGCTCGGTAACGGCTACAACCTTGGCGTCAACGGCGGCGGTGTGGATAACGTGTGGGATTGCGCTCCTGTGAACGTGGGCACACCGCTCAAGCGCGGTGAACTTGCCACCGTGACCTACACGGTCGGTGCGAATTCCGACATTACGTTGGCATACGGCGGCAACATCGGCAACGGCACCACGGGTGTGGCGGGCGAGACCTACAGCACCTTGAGCACCGCTCAAGGCCTGGTGAACGGTAAGACCTTCTCCATCATCTGCTGGAACAACGACGGTGATGCTACTTTGGGTCGCGACATCTACCTGAAGTCCATCACGATCCATGCGGCGGACGAGTTGGTTGAACCCTCCTACACCGAAACCGAAGGTGCGGAAGCCCTCATCCTCGATTTCGCGAAGAACCCCGTGTACTATCCGCAGTACACCAACGACGTTTCTTACGGTTTGACGATGAAGACCGAGTATGCGGAGTACTATGCCGCTGATACGGCGAAGGAGTACGTGCGCTTCCAGTACGGGTACGTCATCGTGGACGAACTGCTCTCTGCCGACGGCGTGACGCCGAAGGATTATCAGTTGCGCATCACTGCGAAGGATGGCAGCGACCTTACGAACCTGGTCATGCAGTATCAGAAGGCGAAGTATGATACCGCTGAGATCGAGGGTGATGAGCGCTGGAGTGGTTATTACACCTTGAGCTTTGCAGACGGCGTTGCGGAAATGAAGCTGGACGATGCCGTGTTCTGCAACGGCTTGAACGGCGGTTCCTCCATCCGTCTGCGCGACACGCACTATGAGTTGATCGACGGTGAATACACGCTGGTCACGAACGACGATCTGGACGATATCGCCTCGATCGAAGTGATCCCGGCAGCTTGCGATCACAGCCAGACCACCATCACTACGGTGGATGCGACCTGCACCACCGAAGGCTCGATTACCGAAATGTGTGTCAGCTGCGGTGAAGTGATCGGCACCGAGATCATCGACGCTCTGGGCCACAACGAAGTGACCACGACGGTGGATGCGACCTGCACCACCGACGGTTCGATCACCGTAGCTTGCGACGTTTGCGGCGAAG
>CAZESL010000110.1:0-7196 GCA_964515215.1 uncultured Eubacteriales bacterium | reverse complement strand
GGAATATTTGTACCATAATGATGAAATTTCGGGGTTTATTTGTGCACAAGGGGTATTGCTCGTACCGCATTCGTACCGGATTTTTTCTTGGTATCAAAAAACCTTAGAGGCACAAGGCTTTTTCATTTTCCATAACCGTCCGGTGGACTGTTGCGTTCGTGAGAAGAGAATCCCTTCAGAAATGCGGGTAAGCACTGCACCTATGGGTGACGTTTTTGCCCGCCCTCCCGTTGGATGCGAAATTTTGCGGACAGCCGAGGGCGCCGTCCCTACAGTGCGCGATGGATAAAATAAGGAGACGGTCGTCTGACCGTCTCCTTGTTGTTATTCCCCGAACCGCTCTCCGGATCGTCTCGTATTTCTTATCCCTCATTCGTATGCGTTGCCGTCACCATAGCGATGGATAACGGCGGCAGGGTGAGGGTGCCGTCGCAAACGCAAAGCGGCTGTTCGTGAAAATTGGTGAACGGGCCGATTCCCTCACCGACCAACAGCGTGCCGCTCTGCAGGGATAACGGTGCAAGTGATACCTCTTTTGTCGCGTCAAGTGCATCGTTCACGGCGGTGAGGATCACACGCTCGCCGTGTTGGGTGATGGTGATATCGGTATCACTCCACAGCAGTTTTCCGCCGACGTGATGTGCCAACAGACGAAACGCCTGCCCCATCGGGGTCAGCTTAGCCTCGGTGGGTGTGATCTCGATACAGCCCTCGCCTATCGGTTGAAAAACGGCGGCAGCCGATAGGCGGCTCGGCGCTTGCTCGTGAATGAGCATAGCAAACATCTTTGCCGCAAAAATTCCGCTGAATACGTCGCACGGGCGATACCAGCTGTACCAGCAGTTCCACTCGTCAAAGGCAACGGACAGCCCGTCGCCGAGCAACGCGTGGAGTTGGCGGATCTTGTGACGGTTTTCCTCGACCCCAAAGAGCGCCCTGCGGTATTCGTCTTTGCGTTCTTCGGCAACGCGATAGTCGGGGAACGCGGTATAGTTATGCAAGGCGACCCACGGTGCCGCCTCGCCCAATTTGGCGTTGGCTTCGCGTACCCAGTGTTCATCGGGATGAAATCCCGAACTGGAAAGGATCAGTGACGGATCGACCGCCAACAACGCTTCGGCGTTACGCGCGGCAATGCGGTAGTATCCTTCGGGGGTGTTGTCCCCTTCCATATGTCCGTAGCCCGCCTCGTTGCCGAGTGACCAGTATTTCACGTTGAACGGTTCACGAAAACCGCGGGACATACGCACCCGTCCCATTTCGGTGGTCTCGTCTCCGTTGCAATATTCTACCCACGCGGCGTTTTCCTCGGGGGTGTTCCAGGTGAGGTTTAAGGTGATGGACGGTTCGGCACCGATCTCACGGCAGAGTGTTATGAAATCGTCGGTGTTCAACTCACCGAAATCGTAACCGAACGTGTGGGGTTGGGTAAGAAACGGAATGTGGCTTTCGCTCGGTGCGCGCATATCCACGTCCAGCAAGCCGTCAAACCAGTTGTACTCCCCTGCAAAGTTGCCGCCCGGCCAGCGCAAAAACGAGAGACGCATCTCCCGAAGACGGTCGATCACGTCCCGTCGCATCCCGTGAAAGTGGTCACACGGCATCAGCGACAAGGCACCGATGACAAGGCGGGTCGGTTCCGAAAAACTCACCCGCAGTTCGGCGTCGTCGTCCGTTTCGCACGGAGCCAGCGAGACGGTGTAGCGCTGCCAATCCGCACCGTCCGCCGCGATGGCGGCGGTGGCGTAGGTGATGCGGCCCTTGTGTGAGGTGAGAGTAACGGTTAGCGAAACGGGGGCGTCGGTATGCAGTACGATGGCGAACTCGTACTCGCGTTCGGCTTCAACGTACAATCCCCCTTGTCCAAAACCGACCGTTTCCCCGAAATTCTGTAACTGCCAGCTGTTGCACTCATACCGACGGGGCATACGGTATCCGCGATCGGCGTGACGGGTGTAACTGCCGACGTGAGGTTCGGTGTGGTCGGCAGGCCGTTCTCCCTTGGCGCTGCCGATCATCGAATAGCACTTTTCACCGAAATGAAACCACGCGAGCGGATTACCGTCGGCGGTGGGCATGCCGACAAACTTACGGTTGCGCAGCATCTGCGCCGAAAGCCCGCCGGAAACCGCGGAGCGGCTGTGCTCTAAATTCCCGCCGAACAAAAGGGGCGAGACGGTGACGTTTTCGGTTTGTGCCGAGGAAAGCGGCCAATCACGCATCACGGTACGGGAGGATCGGTCGCTGGAGACGGCAAGTTCGTCCCGTCCGTGCAGTAAAGCTTCCGCCTTGCAATGTAAGATCCCTGCCAGCGCGTGGATCGTGTCTACGTCGGGAAACCCCAATCCGCGTTCCCATTTGGAAACGGCCTTGCCGCTGAACCCGAGTGCCCGACCGAGCGCTTCCTGCGTGATGCCGAGTTCCCGCCGCTTTTGGGCGATGTATTCACCGAGCTGTCGTTCTCTCATGATCTTACCTCCTCTGCTTATGTCTATATGGTAGCATACACGGCAAAAAAACGCAATCGGTCGGTGGAAAAGTAAACGAATAGTAGAAACGCGGCGGCGGACAACGGAAAACGGGCGCCCGCACAAGGACGCCCGTTCGGATATGCTTATTCACCGAAGCATTCGGTAGATCGCGCCATATTTTTCGCGCCAATAACGGCGCGGCTGCCGCAGAAACCGCCGTTGATCACGGAAAGATCCTCCGCCTGAAGGCGCGGGCTGTATTGGAGCATCCCGCAAACGGTGAGTTTGCCTTCGCCCGTCACGCGGGAGAGTACCGCCGTTTCAATATGGGTGTCGGTATGCGGAATACCGCACGCCACGTTCAGGTTGGTGACGGCCAGGGTGCCGCCCTCCACCAAAAATACCGCTTTCGGCAACTGGCGCGGTGAGGAGTTGACCATCTCTGTCACCCCGCAGAAGGTGGGGCGCAGACGCACGTCGTACACCTCGTCAACGGTGACGTCGGTATACGAGGTGTACACGAACGCGGTGGATTGCGTGTTGACCAGCTGAATACGTTCGCCGCCGCGGATATCCACCGCCGTGCTCACGTAATCCCCGCCGAAACCGATGACGGCGGCGGTGGTGGCGTCCCCTTCAAACACCAGCGAGCAACCGCCGAGATAGGTAAAGCAGCCGAATACCATCTCCTCCCGCACGTTGCGGAACACGAAGATCTCGCTTGCCCCTTGCACCTGTCCGAAAAAGCGTTTGCGTGCTGCGGCGTTCTCCTCGCCGCGCAGCAACACGGCTTCCGGCCATTCGTGCCCGCGCACCAATGGTTGATAGTTCAGTTGCACGTCGCGCACGATACCGTCCGTGCAGTTTTGGGCGACGATGCCGTATTGCAAAAACGTGCCCCCTACCCCGTCTACGTAGTGACGGTCACACCCGTCCAGACAGATCCCGTTATACGCATTCAAAAACGAGACGTTTTGCACGTACACATCGGCGGCGTTTTCGGCGTACACCGCAAAGTCGTGCGGTAACGGACGCTCGTGCGTGCGAAGGTGTGTCGCCGTCTGCAACAGGTGGCAGACGGTGAGTGCGCACACGCCGCTCTTCTCGCTCATCACGATTCCGCGGGAAGTGTGGGCGACATCCAACACGGTGGCGATATTATACGCCATCTGCGTGACGTCCGCCGCCCCGCGCAGTTGCACCCCACGCGGGATATACACGGTACTCTCCAAACGGTAGTGCCCCGCGGGCAGATACAGCGTGCCGCCCGTTTTCCCTACCGTTTCAAGGCAGGCGTTCAGCGTGGGGGCGACGTCCTGCGCCCCGGTGTTATCGATGTCGACACCGAGAGCGGCGGGGGTGTACACGGCTTTTTCGGCGGGGGTATGTATTTGCAACTCTGCCGCCGCCGCTTGTTTTTCGGTGGCGCGGAAGGTGACGGTGTCGGCGGGGATGGGGTCAAAGCAGACGGTGGCCGCGTCTGCCGTGTGAACGGCGTCGGCGGACAGCCCTTCGTTCCCCACCGCCACGAGGGACGCACCGCCCGAAAGGGCAACGGCGCTCGCAGGCAGGCGGTTATTCATCAACAACAACATACCGTCGGTGGCCGTGATATCACCGCGCGGTATCGTGCAATCGACGAGTGACGTCTTGGAATTGTGTTCGATCACCAGCGGACGTTCGGCATCGATCACCGTATCCTGAAACAGAACGGCGGAAAAGGCGGCATCGGCGGGAATATACACTCCGCACCCGCAGGCTTCGATCCGCCAGTTGGTGAGGGCTTGCCCGTTGCCGTGGGTGAAGCGGGAGAGAATGCCGATGCGGCAGTTTTTCACTGTAACGTTATACCCTTGTCCGTAACAGTTGCCTGCGTCAAACACCACACCCGTGTGAAAACCCTCCACCGTGGAATCGGTGTAATACGACCAGTCGGTACGCTTGAACACCACACCTGTGGCGTGCTCCAGCAGATACGCACGCAAGGCGGCTTCGTCTTCCGTAAACCGTCCCGAACTGAGCCAGTAATCGGGTGCAAAGTGGGTGCGTTCTAAACGCATAATGTCGCTTACCCGCTCGTCGTAAATACACATCGACAACGCGGTACCGTAGATATCGTACATACACGGCGAATCACCCAGTAACTGCTCAACGCCTACCCATGCGTTCAAAAGGGTGATCTCCTTTGCGGTCGCCCAGTGGGCAGTACGTACGGCGGCGGGATACGGTGTGGGCTCTTTTACCGTCTGTTCGGGATACCAAAAGGTAACCCCGCGTATGCAACTGCTGTGGCTCAAGGTGACAAACGGGGTGTTGAACTCTTCCGACAGTGCGGGGCCGCGCCAGCACAGCACCGTGCCGCCGACGGGGTCGCGCCCCGTGGGACACTCCCAATCACCCAGTATCGTGACCCCGATGGGTACCCGAATAGGCGTGCGGCAGTCGTAATCCCCTGCGGGGATATACAATGCCCCACCGCCCGCTTCGTGCAGACGGTCGAGCAACGCTTGTATGACGGGCGCACAGTCCTCCTCGGTGCCCGAAAGCCAATCGGTGAGGACGTACCCTGCCACCAACGGCTCGGGGCGGGCAAAGCGTGGATCTTGCGGTGTGATCGCTTGCCAAAACGGTGCTTGTACGATTTCCATAACCAAACAGCCTCCTTCTTGTAATGTAAACATATCACAGAAGAACACGGTATTGCAAGAAAAGAAAAAAAGTTTCGCAAGAAAAAGCGGTTTTCGCAAGAAAAGTAAAGCACATGGCGTCTTTTTTACACCTTTTCGCGTGTTTCTTCTATCGACAAGGCGTTTTTCACTTGTTATAATGAAAAAAACGACAGTTGGAGGGAAGAGTGTTATGAGTATACCTCGTCCGGAATATCCCCGCCCGCAATTTGTGCGGGACAGTTTCATTAACCTGAACGGTGAATGGCAGTTTGGTATGGATGCCGATATGGACGGTATTGACCTGCCGCAAGCACCCGGTACGGCACTTCCGCGCACCATTACGGTACCGTTTTGCCCCGAATCGACCCTTTCGGGTATCGGGCATACCGACTTTATCAAGAACGTGTGGTATCGGCGCACCTTTTCCCGTCCCGTCACCGACGGACGGGTGCTGTTGCACTTCGGTGCGGTGGACTATCTGGCTACCGTGTACGTGAACGGTCGGGAAGCGGGTACCCACCGCGGCGGGTACACGCCTTTTACCTTGGATATTACCGATCTTTTGCGTGACGGTGAGAACGATCTCGCGGTGCACGCGTTTGACGATACGTTGGACGGGTTGCAGGCGAGCGGCAAGCAGTCGGTGTGGCCGCAGTCCCGCGGTTGCCATTACACCCGCACCACGGGTATCTGGCAGACGGTGTGGATGGAGTGTGTGCCGCAAGTGTATTTGAAACGGGTCAAGGCCCAAACCGATTACCGCAGCGGCACAGTGACGTTTGACGCGCTTATTGAGGGCGGCGACCCCGCAGGGCTGACACTGCGAGCCACCGTGTATGCCGACGGGGCGGCGGTAGCCTCTCACGTCGGTGCGGTCGCGACGGTCAGCACGTTCGCTGTTACCATCCCCAACGTACGGCTGTGGGACGTGAACGATCCGTACCTGTACGACGTTGTGTATGAATTGTCGGACGGGGACGGCAATACGGTCGATCGCGTGACCTCCTACGTCGGCGTGCGCGGTGTGGAAGTGAAGAACGATGCCATATATTTGAACGGGCGCGTGGTGTTCCAACGGCTGGTGCTGGATCAAGGGTTTTATCCCGACGGCATTTACACCGCTCCTACCGACGAGGCTTTGCGGCAGGATATTTTGCTTTCGCAGGAATTGGGATTCAACGGCGCGCGCCTGCACCAAAAGGTGTTTGAAGAACGGTATCTCTACCACGCGGATACGTTGGGTTACCTCGTGTGGGATGAGTACGGAAACTGGGGGGTAGATTACGGAAACCCCCTTGCCGTTCATCCGTATCTGCAAGAATGGCTGGAAGTGGTGGAACGGGATTACAACCACCCTGCCGTGATCGGTTGGTGTCCGTTTAACGAAGCGGAGATGGCGGGCGGCAGACCCGTCACGTATCCCGATTTGTTGCGGACGGTCTACCTTGCCACCAAAGCGGTGGATGCCACCCGTCCCGCCATCGACGTGAGCGGGTATTATCACGTGTATCCGACCGATATTTACGATGTGCACGATTACGAACAGGATCCCGTGACCTTCCGCGCCCGTTATGCCGATCTGGGCAGCGAAGCACTCGATCCCTGCCACCGGCATGCGCAGGAATATCGCGGCGGCGCGTTCTTTGTGAGTGAGTACGGCGGTGCGCGGTACAGTTCGGCGGCGGCCGACGTGGCGTGGGGGTACGGCGAGGCACCCGCCGACGAGGTGGCATTTATGGACCGTTACGTCGGCCTGACCGAGGCGCTGTTGCAAAACCCCAACGTCTGCGCGTTGTGTTACACCCAGATCTACGACGTGGAACAGGAGCAAAACGGCTTGTATACCTACGCGCGTGAGCGTAAGTTCACCGATGCGGGATATGCCCGTATCCGTGCTTGCAACACGCAAGTTGCGGCAATCGAAAAGAAGGAATAAAAAACGCCCGCCGTACGGCGGGTGTGGTTAGGGATAAAAATGGAGAGAGTGTATCTTGAGCGATACATTCTCTCCTTGTGTTTTGTGAATATTTATGCCACTTGGAAAGTGGCTGTGACC
>CAZESL010000109.1:0-7327 GCA_964515215.1 uncultured Eubacteriales bacterium | reverse complement strand
CACGAACGATCGCGCCGAGCAGCGCGTCGAAGTTCTCCTGCAGCTTCTCGGTGCCGAAGGACACCTTGCCGATGGGGCAGTGAATGATATTTGTCTTGTCCAGACGGTACTCGATCTTACCGGCCTTCGCTTCGGTCACAGCCTTCGCGACGTCGGGGGTCACGGTGCCCGCCTTCGGGTTCGGCATCAAACCACGGGGGCCGAGCACCTTACCGAGACGGCCGACGAGACCCATCATGTCGGGGCTCGCGATGACCACGTCGAAATCCATCCAACCGCCGTTGATCTTGGCGATCATTTCCTCATCACCGATGTATTCCGCACCGGCTTCCTGCGCCGCCTGCACCTTGTCGCCCTTCGCGAACACGAGCACGCGCACCGACTTACCGGTACCGTTCGGCAGAACGACCGCGCCGCGCACCTGCTGATCGGCATGACGGCCGTCAACGCCGAGTTTCACGTGCACTTCGACAGTCTCATCAAACTTGGCCTTGCCGGTCTTCACGACCAGATCCAACGCCTCGTTCACTTCATACTGGTTGCTACGGTCGATCAGCTTTGCGCTGTCGACATATTTCTTACCATGTTTCATTACGGTTCAATCCTCCCTGTTTGTTATCGCGCGGAAATCACCCGCGATACGGTGGTAATCGGAACGTCAGAGGGTTTCCTCCCACCCGTTCGGGTTATCAGCAGAAATTATTCCTCGACCTCAATGCCCATGCTGCGCGCCGTGCCGGCGACCATGCTCATAGCCGACTCGATGTTGGCCGCGTTCAGATCGGGCATCTTGGTAGTGGCGATCTGCTGTACCTGCTCTTTCGTGAGCTTGGCAACCTTCGTCTTGTTCGGGACACCCGACGCCTTGTCGATGCCGCAAGCCTTCTTAATGAGAACCGCAGCCGGGGGCGTCTTGGTGATGAAAGTGAAGGACTTATCAGCATACACCGTGATAACGACAGGGATAATCAAGCCCACATCGTTCTTGGTACGCTCGTTGAATTCCTTCGTGAAAGCCATAATGTTCACACCGTGCTGACCGAGAGCCGGACCAACAGGGGGTGCCGGCGTAGCCTTACCCGCCGGGATCTGCAATTTGATGTAACCGGTAACCTTTTGAGCCATTTTACATTGCACCTCCAAAAATCGTGGTAACTGGCGGCATCCCCCACAGGGCGATACCTCCCACAGCCGGAATCGCGTCCGGCGCAGAGTAAAAGCGGATGTTCCGCTGATACACAAAACTGTTGCGGCCGCGCCTTATTCCATGCGCTGCGCCTGATTCGGTTCGAGTTCCACCGACGTTTCGCGACCGAACATCGAAATGGTGACCTGAACCTTGCGTTTTTCGAGGTCGATC
The DNA here is from genome assembly GCA_964515215.1 of uncultured Eubacteriales bacterium. GTDB lineage: Bacteria > Bacillota > Clostridia > Oscillospirales > Acutalibacteraceae > SIG588. Next base: position 5,967 of record CAZESL010000109.1, on the reverse strand, counting down.
GCATCCACCACACCGGAGAAGTTCTCCAGCGGGCCTTCGGTAATACGCACCGTATCGCCGACCTGATAATCGATCTCTACCTCATACCGTTCGACACCCAGTGCCGCCACCTCTTGCTCGGTGAGCGGAACAGGCTTGCCGTTCGGGCCGACAAAACCCGTGCAACCGCGGACGTTACGCACCACGTACCAGGATTCATCGGTCATGACCATCTTGACCAGCACGTACCCCGGGAACACTTTGCGTTCCACTTCACGGGTCTTGCCGTCTTTGGTCTCGCTGACAAGTTCGGTAGGCACGCGGATCTCGTGGATCCAATCCTGCAGTTTACGGTTCTCGACGATCGTTTCGAGATTGGTTGCCACCTTGTTTTCGTAACCGGAAAAGGTGTGCACCACATACCATTTTGCTTGTTCTGCCATGGGTACCTTCCTTCCGCTTAAACGCTTACTTCAGCGACAAAAACAAATCGACCAACGCGGACAGACCGAGATCCACCGCGATGATGAACACCGCGACCAGCGCACACATAATGAGCGTGATACCCGTATTCTTCACCACCGACTTGAAGGTGGGCCAGGTGATCTTCTTGTACTCGCCCTTCATATCACGCCAGTACTTGATCGCGCCTGCACCCGCCTTGCCGTCATCGCCCGTTTTACGAGCCTTGGCACGACCGATGAAGAAAACGATCAAGCCAATGATGACCAGAAGGATACCCACAACGAAAACGATCTTTTTCGCCGTGAGGTTTGCAGGATCGACCATGTGGGCGAAGTAGTTCCAACCGTAAGTTGACAACCCGTTCGAGATCCCCTTCGCACCGACGAGAAGAGCCATGATGCCGGCAACCGCGCCGACAAACCACATAACAAATCCCCAAAAAATCATGATTTGTTTCCTCCTGTCGTTCCGTATTACTTCGTTTCGCGATGCACCGTGTGCTTACGGCAGAAACGGCAATACTTGTTCATCTCCAAGCGGTCCGGGTCGTTCTTCTTGTTCTTCATGGTGTTGTAGTTGCGCTGCTTGCATTCGGTGCAAGCCAAAGTGATCTTTACTCGCATTACGGCATCTCCATTCTAAATAGATTCATTAAGCCTCCCTCACAGCGGGCCTTGTGCTCCAAAAAAATGGGCACAAAAAATAAACCCCCGTTCGAGGTAAGCAACAGTATACCACAGTTTTTTTCGCCCGTCAAGTGTTTTTTTGCTTTTTTCGGCTTTAATTTTCTTGCGGGCTCTTGCACCCATACGAAAACTGTGGTATACTATGCACATTGTACAGGCAGGAATATTACCTTTATTATAGAAAGAGGGAGCGCCGTGAGGGTACGCATACAGATCGTCGGCACACAAGCGTTTGACGGGCAAGCGGACAAAGTCACCCAGACCGCCGACGGGGAACTGACCGTGCAGGGCGGCACGGCGCAACTGCACTACACCGAACGGGACGACGAAGGCACCGAAACCGACGTTGCGATCGCCGCCGACACGCGGCAGGTGCTCGTGCGACGATGCGGTGCGGCAAAATCCACCTTATGTCTGCGGCGCGGTGAGCAATGCCAAAGCATCTACGGCACACCGTACGGGGATTTTGAAGTCACCACCGTAACACATATGCTCCGCAACACGCTCGGGGAGACGGGCGGCGAGTTATCTCTCGCCTATACCCTTACCCTCGGCGGACAAACTATGGAAAACACACTGTGTATGACGATAGAAAGGAACGAACTTTCATGAAGACCATTACCGCACGTTTGACCGATACCGTTGCCGCCGCTTTTTCGAAGGCGGGGTACGACCCGTCGCTCGGCACCGTTACGGTGTCCGACCGCGCCGACCTGTGCCAGTTCCAGTGCAACGGCGCACTGGCGGGTGCCAAATTGCACCACAAAGCCCCCCGCGCCATTGCGGAGGACGTGGCGGCACTGCTGCGGGAAGACCCGCAGTTTGCGATGGTGGACATCGCGGGCCCCGGTTTTATCAACCTGTCGCTGACGGATGAAGCCCTGTTGGATGCCGTACGCGCTTTGGCGGCGGACGAGCATTTGGGCGTGCCGCAAGCGGAGGCCCCCGAAACGGTGGTGATCGACTACGGCGGGCCGAACGTGGCGAAGGCGCTGCACATCGGACACCTGCGCTCTGCCATTATCGGTGAGGCGCTCAAGCGCCTCACCCGCGTGTGCGGTCACAAGGCGATCGGTGACGTGCATCTCGGCGACTGGGGCACCCCGATGGGGTTGGTCATTGAAGAATTGCACGACCGTCACCCCGACTGGGCGTGCTTCAAGGACGATTTCGATCCCGCGACCGATACGGTGCCCGCACTGGACGCCGCTTCACTCAATGAGATCTATCCTTTCGCTTCCACCCGCAAGAAGACGGATGAAGATTTCCGCGATCGCGCACAGCAAGCCACCTTCGACCTGCAAAACGGCCACATGGGCTACCGTGCGCTGTGGCAGGAAATTTTAAAGACCTCCGTTGCAGACGTACAGACCGCTTACGACAAGCTCAACGTCTCGTTTGACTACTGGTACGGCGAAAGCGACGCCGACCGATACGTGCCGGAACTGATGGGTATTCTGAGCAGCAAAGAGCTGCTGCGAGAAAGCGATGGCGCATTGGTGATCGACGTGGCGCGTGAGGAGGATACCGCCCCCATGCCGCCCATCATTGCCCGCAAGTCGAACGGTGCCATCGGATACGACCTGACCGATCTTGCCACTATTTTGCAGCGGCAGCAGGATTTTGCGCCCGACCGCATTCTTTACCTCACCGATGCGCGACAGGGTCTGCATTTTGAACAGACCTTCCGTGCCACGCGGGCTGCCGAACTGGTCCCCGCCGAAACGGTGTTGGATTTTTTGGGCTTCGGCACGATGAACGGTGCGGACGGCAAGCCGTACAAGACCCGTGACGGCGGTGTGATGCAGTTGAACGATCTGCTCGCCACCGCGACCGCCGCAGCGTATGACAAGTTGCGGGAATCCGCGTATTTGAACGAACTCGACGACGCGGAAAAACAGGTGCTCGCACAAAAGGTGGGCATTGCGGCGGTGAAGTTCGGCGACCTGCAGAACAACCCCGCGCGTGACTACGTATTCGATCTGGACAAGTTCCTGGCGTTTGAGGGTAAGACGGGCACCTATCTGCTGTATACCGTCACCCGCATCAATTCGGTGCTGAAAAAGGCTGTCGCCGCAGAGGACATTTGCGGCATCTATTCTGACACCGAGCGCGACCTCGTGCTGAAGCTCCTGCTTTCGGGCGAAGTGTTCACCCGTGCACTCGCAGAAAAGGCGCCGAGTTTCCTGTGCGACAATGCGTATCAGTTGGCGTCGCTGTTCTCGAAGTTCTATCACGACAATCACGTGCTGGGCGAAGAGGATGCAAACAAAAAGCAGTCGTGGCTGTGGCTGATGACCCTGGTACGCCGTATGCTGCTGCTCCATTTGGACACGCTCGCCATCGACGCAGTCGAGAATATGTAAGAGATATAAAAGTCACACTCGCCGTATGTTCCCCAACGGAATATACGGCGAGTGTTCGTTTTATTGTATTTCCTGTTCCAATCGTTCAAACAGCGGATCGTCAAAAAACGCTGCTAAGGTAATATCCAACCCATCACACACCTTTTTGACCGTGGAAACCGTAGGATTGCGACTCCCCGTATTCACAATGTTGTTTAGCGTGGATTGTGTCATTCCGCAAATTGTGCTGAGTTTGTTCAAGGTAATACCGCGTTCGCTGCACAAATCAAGCAGACGAACAGCAATGGCGCGTGTTAATGTCATACCACCATTTCCTTTCGCTTTATTACCTCTCTACTATATCCGCATTAACTGTATTTAGTTTAACTGCACGCAGTTGACAACGTTATTTTTTTGTGATATATTAACTGTGCAGAGTTAATTTGCGAAAACTTATTCTATTTTAGGATGTGTTATGTATGAAGAAACTTATTTTGCGGCTTTGGTGTATTTGCCTTTGCGGCGCTGTGCTGTTTGCCGGAACATTTGGACAAAACGCATTACCGGTCAGTGCCGTAACCGTCACAAGGGCAGAAGTGGTAGATTGGGCAAAAAATAAAGTTGGTACATCATTAGACTACTACAAAGGGGACATCACCACCCAACCTTATCAATGCGTAGATCTGATCTACTATTACTATGATTATCTTGGTGTTTCTCCCGGGGGCGGAAATGCTTGTGATTTCGCCTACAATGCATTACCTGCCGGGTGGCAACGCATCACGGTGACTGACGGGTTTATTCCCGAAGCCGGTGATATCGCCGTTTGGAAGACCAACGCTTCAGGGAATTCAGACTGTGGCACCTACACAACCGGGTGGGCGGGACATGTTGGTATTGTTACTGCACCTGATGTGGTAAATCCCCACGGATTTTTTGCCGTAAATCAAAACTTCCTTCAAACGCCGTACTGTACCGAAAACTGGTTCAACTTAGGGGCAATCGACTGTGTTATTCGCCCCAATTTCTCCAACACCCCAGCGCTCTCCGTGCTGGAAACCATCGAACACGACTACCGCGTGACGATCCCGGCTAATCATCAATTGATTTGTTACGAAACACCTATCTCACAAACTACGTGGAAAACCATTACGCGAGAAAACTCTCATCACCTCTACTGCACGAAAAAATGCGTATTATCCGATGGCAGTGTGCGTTTCTTCTTCCGCTCCGGCGACGGATACGACTTGTATTTCACTCTTCTCTCCTCTATGTCGGTAGAAGAAGAGCACAACTACAGATACAGCTTCGCTGATCCAACTTGCACCTCGGCCGGTCACTACACCACATCGTGCACTAATTGCAGTTACGAAGAAATTGAAGTTATTTCCGCACTCGGGCACGACGCGGGTGATTGGGAGATCACCAAGATGGCGACTTGCAGCATCATCGGTATACGCCAAAAGAAATGTTCACGGTGCGATAAAGTTGTAGAAAGGGAAGCTATCCCCACCAACGGGCTACACCTTCTCTCTTCTTGGATCGTTGCCGAAGAAGCCACCTGTACCGAAGACGGCAGAAAAGAAGAGCGTTGCACGCAGTGCAGTGAGGTTTTAAACGCAGAGCTCATCCCTGCAACAGGCGAGCACTCCTTTGGCGAGTGGGTCATAACCGAAACACCCACCTGCGATACCGAGGGCACGAGAACGCGCACATGTACCACCTGTGAACATTATGAAACGGCCATCCTTCCCGCGGGAGGACACTCTTTTACTCCGTGGGGGTTGGAAGCCGCTCCCACTTGTACGGCTGCCGGCTCGCAAGAACGCTGTTGCAGTGTCTGCTCGCATCGTGAAACAACGTCTCTTCCCGCAACGGGCCATTCGTTCGGCGAATGGCAGGAAGTGACCGACACACTTAATATTCGCATATGCGAGACCTGTAATCACTTTGAGCAGCACTCTACTGCTGCACTCTTGGGCGACGTGGATAGCGACGGCAAGATCAACTCTACCGATGCGCGACTTGTGTTGCAGTATGCCGTGAAAGTAGTCGACGAATCTGTCCTGTCACTTTCCCTCGCCGATGTGGACCGTAACGGCAACATTGATTCTACCGATGCACGGCTGATACTGCAATACACCGTGAAAAAGATCGACAAGTTCCCCATAGCCGATTAAATGGCGCTAACCAACAAAACGGACAGCATCGCCGGATGCTGTCCGTTTTGTTGTTGTGCTTGGCGGCAACCGCCCCTCTCCGCTTTTTGCACGGCTTTCGCCGCGCAAAAACCACCTCTCCCCAACGGGGCGAGGCAAGGGGTTACCACGTTAACGCGGCGCAGCCGCATATCACTGCGAGCAATATCACTCGTCGTAGGGTGAGCATTCAAACCCGAACCCGCCGCGAACGGACATTGCCCGCAACACCTGCTTGTTGTAGTTTTGCGGCAATGTCCCCGAGAATGAGCATTATATGCTCATTCTCCCGAC
>CAZESL010000108.1:0-7536 GCA_964515215.1 uncultured Eubacteriales bacterium | reverse complement strand
GAAGCATTGCATAACAGAACTTTTCATACGGTGTCAATGATGTATGTAACGGGTCTCCTTCACGAATCCGCATCGCGCAGCGGAGTTCTTTCGGGAATTACAATACGCCCTAAATCATCTATTCTATGAACTTTCCCTGTTACTTTCATGCACTTCTCACCCGCAGGTGGACGTGCAATGCACGCCCCTACCGCGAGAAGCCGTTGGCACATAATTTGTACTCGGTCGAAAAGGTAAACGGACTCTCTTCTCACGAGCACTTGTAGGGACGGGCGTCCTGTCCGCTGACACTTGGACATCCGCTCAACCGTAACTTTTTCGGTTTCGCCGCAAGGCGAAATGGCATCCGTTTAGGATGCCAAGAAAAACGTTACACGGACTTCGCCAAAGGCGAACGTCCGCTCGCCCTTGGACATACGCACAAACCGTAACTTTTTCGGTTTTGCGTAGCAAAATGTCGCCTGTTTAAGGCGACAAGAAAAACGTTACACGGACTTTGCCGTAAGGCAAATGTCCGCTGACCGCACGTTTCCCTCGCGGGCAAGAGGCAAATGGGAGACTGTCGAAGTTGAGCCGCTCGGGAAAGTGCACGAAATGCCGCAGAGCGGCATTTCTGAGAGGCGCACGGCATGGGTCGTGTAGACACAATAAAACAGCCGACACACCCTAAAGGGTGTGTCGGCTGTTTTGGTGCGCGTAAACGGACTCGAACCGCTGACCTCTTGCGTGTGAAGCAAGCGCTCTAACCAGCTGAGCTATACGCGCGTATTGGTGACCCGGACGAGAATCGAACTCGTGTTACCGCCGTGAAAGGGCGGTGTCTTAACCGCTTGACCACCGGGCCATAGTCCCCGCCTATTGGCGGGAATTGGTAGCGGCAGTCGGAGTCGAACCAACGACACTGCGGGTATGAACCGCATGCTCTAGCCAACTGAGCTATGCCGCCATAGGCATGCACTCGCGCGGAGTGCATGGGTTATTATATCCTATTAAACGGGGTTTGTCAACTGTTTTTTTCAGAAAATCAAAAAAACTTTACTGAATACAGCCGACGGGGCATGCCGCGGCACACGCACCGCAGTTTTGACACACTTCGGGATTGATGACCGCCACGTTGTCGTGCAGCAGCACCGCTTCGACGGGGCAGACCTTAGTGCACTTACCGCACCCGATACAACCGCTCTTACACACCTTGCGGACTTGTGCACCCTTGTCGGTGTTGCGGCAGACCACCAACGGCATTTGCGGGTCGGGTACCAAGGACAGCAGACGGCGCGGGCAGGTCTCTACGCAAAGGCCGCAGCCCGCACAACGGGTGGGATCCACGCGCGCCAGACCGTTTTGCACACTGATGGCGCCGTAGGGGCAACCGGCGGCACAGTCGCCCAGCCCCAAACAACCGTACAAACACGCTTTGCCGCCGCCGTACAGCAACGTGGCCTTTTTGCAGGAATCCACGTTTTCGTAATTCGCGAGGGTCACGGCGGTTTCTTCACAGCCGGCACACCGTACCGCGGCCACCTTTTTCTTCAACGCCACCGATTCTTTGCCCAGTATGCGGGCGATGGCATCGGCGACCTCCTGCCCGCCGGGTGAACACATGCCGGGGTCGGCGGTACCGGCGACCAGCGCCGCCGCGTACGCCTCACAACCCGAATGACCGCAACCGCCGCAGTTGGCGCCGGGCAACACGTCACACAATTGCTCCACACGCGGGTCGGTCGGTACCGAGAGCAGTACCGAGGCGATCGCCAGAATGAGACCCAATGCCAGTCCTACGCCGCCGACGATCAGTACCGCCAATACAATCGGACTCATAGAAAAACCTCCTTATAATCCAAACAGACCCTGGAATCCAAGGAACGACACCGACACCAGTGACGCCGCCACCAGTGTGATGGGCAGACCTTTCAAACTCTCAGGCACGGGGACGAGTTCCAAGCGCTCACGCACGCCCGCGAACAGAATCATCGCCAACATAAAGCCCGCACCGCTGGCAAACGCGTTGATCAGCGAAGCCACGAAGGTGTAGCCCGAATCGATGTTCAAAATGGTGACACCGAGCACCGCGCAGTTGGTGGTGATGAGCGGCAAATAGATGCCGAGCGAATTATACAACGGTTTTACAAACCGTTTGAGTACCAATTCCACCAATTGTACGAGAGCCGCAATAACCAAAATGAACACGATGGTCTGCAGATAACCAAGATCGTTCGGCGCGAGCAGATAGTAGTAGATCGGCCAGGTGGCGGCGGTGGACAGGATCATAACGAAGATGACCGCCACCGACATACCCACAGCAGGGCCTACCTTTTTGGAAACGCCCAGGAACGGACAGATGCCGAGAAATTGTGCCAACACGTAGTTGTTGACGAGCAAACCGCCGATGAGCAGCGGGAAAAAGCCGGGATTGACCATTTACTCCGCCTCCTTTTCGCAAGACATACGTCCGCAAGTCGCGGCGTGCGGACACGCCGAACAGCCGAGTTCCGTGCGCGGCATATACGTCGGATCGTGTTTCGCCGAGAGGCGGTTGGTCAGCCAAATGAGCATACCGAACACGAAGAAACCGCCCGCGGGAAGTACGAAGATCGAGATGGGGGGGAGCAGACCGCCTTCCGGCCAGCCGAACAACGTGCCGTTGCCGAGCAGTTCGCGAATACCGCCCATCAACACGAGCGCACCCGTAAATCCGCACCCCATACCGATACCGTCAAGTGCCGAAAGAACCACGGAGTTTTTACTGGCGAACGCTTCGGCTCGCCCTAAGATGATACAGTTCACCACGATAAGCGGCAGGTAGATACCAAGCGCTTTGTCGATGGCGGGCAAGTAGGCTTGCACCAACATCTGTACGATGGTGGTAAACGCCGCGATCACCACGATGTACGCAGGCAAGCGCACCTTCGAGGGGATCACTTTACGCAACGCCGAAATGGCAATGTTTGAGCAGAGCAACACGAAGGTGGCCGCGACACCCATGCCGAGACCGTTGAAGGCGGCAGTCGTTACGGCGAGTGTCGGGCAGGTGCCCAGAACCAAGCGCAACGTGGGGTTTTCTTTGATAAACCCTCGCGTGAGGGCTTCGGTGTACTTATTCACTTAGCGTCACGCCCTTTCTTTAATCAATTTGCGTAAAATAGTCGAGTGCGGTGTCGACCGCTTTCAAAATGCCTTTGGAGGTTTTGGTAGCTTGTGATACCGCATCCACTCCATCGGTAGACGTGCGTCCTTTGAGACTGTCAAACAACCCGCCGTCGGTCACCTTGTCGATGTATCCGGCGGTTTCGTTGTCCTCCGTTACGGCAACACCCGTGACGGTGCCGTGCGTGTCCACACCGGTCATTACCGTAAGACCTGAACCTTTGCCGGAGGAAACGACGGTGAAGACGTAACCGACCTCTTCGCCGCCTTTCAGCGCGGCGTGATAGACGACCGTTTTGCCGTCCGCCGAAAGGGTGCGCTCTTCAAAAGATTCCGCTTCGGAAAGCACGGCACGGCGCGCTTCGTTGGCGGCTTTGGCGTTGCTTTCGGCAATAATATCTTTGGTTTTTGCGTTGGTGAACGCCAACGCGGCGGTTGCTATACCGGCAATTAAGGTGAGTGCCAGTGCCGAAATGAGGATCGAACCGAGGTTTTTCATTTTTTCGCCCCTCCTTTGGTTGCACCGAACACGCGCGGCATGGTCAAGCGGTCGAGGTACGGCGTGATGATGTTCATCAGCACGATAGCGAAGGAGACGCCTTCGGGCAAGGAACCGTACTGACGAATGATCACCGTAAACACGCCGCAACCCAGCGCGAACAGAACCTGACCGCCGCGGGTGACGGGGGTGGTGGTGTAGTCGGTCGCCATAAAGATCGCACCGAGGAACAGACCGCCCGAGAGTATCTGATAAAACGCTACCGTTGCCGAACCGGTAATGAACCAGGACAGAAGGAATACCGAACCTACGTACACCACGGGGATCACGGGGGTGATGACGCGGCGGTACAGCAAGTAGGCAAAACCGATGAGCAGAGCCAGAATACACGTCTCACCGAGTGAGCCGGGACGGTTGCCCAAAAACAGATCGAGCAGGGAGTAGTGTAACTCCTCACCCGCCGCCATCGAGGCGAGCGGGGTGGCGCTCGTCACCGCATCCGCGGGTGCGTACAGCGGCAGATGATATTCGCTCATCGTAGAGGCAAAACTGCCGAGCAATACGATACGACCCATCAAGGCGGGGTTGACGAAGTTACACCCGATGCCGCCGAACATCTGCTTGACCACGACGATGGCGACCACGCCGCCGAACGCCGCCTGCCACAGCGGGATATCCACCGGCAGGTTGTAGGCCAACAGAATACCCGTGACGATGGCGGACAGATCGCTCACCGTCTGGGGACGCTTCATCACGACGCGGCAGAGATATTCCGACGCGACGCAGGAAGCCACACACACCGCCGTAATGGCGAGGGTGCGCCAGCCGAACAACATGGTGGCGGCAAACAGTGACGGCATCAACGCTAAAATGACGTCCCGCATAATGGTGCGGGTGGAATCACGGCCGTGCAGATGCGGCGAGGCCGAAAGCAACAATTGCGACATAGCGGTCACCTCCTTATTTCTTCGCCCGCAGGGCGGCTTTTGCCATGCGGAAATTTTGTACCAACGGACGGAACGCAGGGCAGGTATACGCGCAGGTGCCGCATTCCATACACGACATGATGTGCCGTTTTTTAAGTTCTTCCAGATCCCCGCGCTGATAGGCGTCCGCCATCGAGGTGGGAACGAGTTTCATCGGGCAGGCCGCCACACAGCGTCCGCATCGGATACACGGGCTTTGCGGATGTGCCCGCAACTCTTCCTCGGTCAGTGCCAAAAACGCGTTGTTTTGCTTCACCACCGGCAAGGACGGGTCGGGAATGGCGATGCCCATCATCGGACCGCCCATCAAAAGGCGGGTGGTCTCCTCATGCATACCGCCGCAGAAATCCAGCACTTCGGATATGGGGGTACCAATGGGAACACACACATTTTGCGGGAATTGTACACCCGTACCTGCCACCGTTACCCGCTTCGAGATCAACGGCATACCCGTTTTAAGATAGCGTGCGAGGAAGCCGACCGAGGTGACGTTCATCACGACACAGCCGATATCGGCGGGCAGGCCGCCGTCGGGCACCCGCCGCCCCATGCAGGTGTTGACCAGCATTTTTTCCGCACCTTGCGGATAGCGTGACGGCAGTACCTTCACGGTGACGTGCTTCATCTTGCGCGCCGCGATACGTTTGCGCAACAGTGCGATCGCATCGGGCTTGTTACTTTCCACACCGATGATGGCGTGCGCCAGATCCAGCCACTTCATCACCGCGGCAATGCCGTCCAGGATATCGTCGGTCGCTTCCATACACTCGCGGAAGTCCGCCGTGATGTACGGCTCACATTCCGCCGCGTTGATGACCAGCGTATCCACCTCGTCAATGTTTTTCGGGTTCAGTTTGATGTGGGCGGGGAAACCCGCACCGCCGAGGCCCACCAGACCCGACTGCCGCACCGCTTTCAGGAAAGAGTCCTTATCGGTCACTTCGGGGGGCGCGATCTCCTCCGAAAGGCGGTTTTCGCCGTCGTTTTCGATCACCAACGCCTGCCCGATCTGCCCGTTGGATTGGCGAATGCTTGTGATCGCCTTCACCTTACCCGAAACAGGGGAGTGGATGGGCGCGGACACGAATTGATCGCTGTCTGCCACGCACTGACCAACCGCCACCGTGTCGCCGATCGCGACGGTAGGTGTGCAAGGAGCGCCGATGTGTTGCGACATCATCAGCGTAACGGTGGCGGGGGCGGGCATATTGGCGGTCACGCAATAGCGCGTGTCCTTACGGTGGGGTACCGCAGCGCCCGGCTCACCGAACAAGAGATCTAAAATATTCATACGCGGTTCCTTCCTTTCGTAAATGCAATACTGTTAGGTGATACATATGTAATATAATAAAGAAAGTTGTGTGAAAAGTCAAGACTGAAACGGTTACCAGTAAAAATTTTAGCAAAAAATTACTGTTTTCCGCAAAATTTAACGAATTTCCATTCGTAAAATAATTGTAAATTCGGTGGCGGATATTGACTTTCCCACCGTTTCGGGATATACTGAGGGTAACAGTATAAAGGCAATAAAGGAGGATGTTCCTATGAAGATCGTTTGGAAACTGTTGGTCGTGTTGGGCGTTGTGGCCGCCGCGGGTGCCGCTGTGCTTCTTTGGCTGCGCGAAAAAAAGAACCGCGAAGAGCGGTCGGAAGACGAGTGCTGCACGTGGGACGACGTGTGCGAAGAGTGCAACGGCGAGTGCGATTGTGACTGCGACTGCACCGAAGAATAAGTGAAAACACAAAACGGGAGAAGGCGTACTGCCTTCTCCCGTTTGTTTATATGTTTGTTTTTTCCACACGCCGCATCACGGCCACCAGCGGGGGGATCAATAACGTACCCCCCACAAGATTGGCGACGGCGTGAATAGCGTCAAACGGCAATCCTGCCGCGATCCACGTGAGCGTTCCTTCAAACGACAGCCCGAAGAACAACGCTTGCGCGGGGGCGTACAACACCCCGAACAGCAAGCCGTGCAGACCGCATACGCCGCCCCACACGAACGGCGCGATACGCGGCGGCAGACGGCGGGGAAGCAACATGGCGGCGCCCCACAGCACCGTCCAGATGTAGAGGTAAGGCACCCACCACGTAGAAAACCCGGCCAGCAAGCCGTCCAGCATGACGTACAGATACAGCGGATACAACGCACGGGCGCGGTATACCACCGTGATGGCGACGATGAACACACCGACAAGGTGGATGTTCGGCAAAAACTCCATCACTTTTTTGGAGATGAACATCAACGCGCCCAACATGGCAAACACCGCCGTTTGCCGCACGGTGAGTTTCATCAGCCCTCTACCTTAAAGGCGTACTTCGCGCCTTCCACGACTTCGGTCTGATCCACACCTTTTGAAGCGTATTCACCGTTCACGTAAAACGCCCAGTAGGTACCGTCCGTATCATAGTCGGCGGTGATTCCGTTCACTTTTTTTACGTACAGGCCGTACGCACCGTTTTCACCTTCGATCAGACCTTCGGCCAGCAGGGCGTCGCCCACGGTCTCCTTGTCGGTCGAGATGGTGAAGTCTTGGGAGTTGCCGTCCTTGTCGGTCACGGTGAAGGTGAAGGTCACCTTCGCTGCCGTCGTGGCGGTCGTCCCCTCGGTCGTGGTGGTAGCCGAACCGCTCGGCTCTTCCTTCGGCTGTTCGTTACAACCCATCATGCTCAGTGCCATAGCCGCAATCAGCACCGCACACAGGAAGAACGACAGCAAATTGTGTTTGCGTGTCTTGTTCATTGTGCATTTCTCCTCAGTTTTATTTTCCCATCCATTGGCACTCGCAATGTAGCAACGGGTTTTGTCCGCGCGAGTATTTCGACTGCGGTGCAGAAGCAGAGGAGGCATATCCGAACACGCCTAAAACGGCATAATTTCGGCGCTTTTTGATTTGTTGTCGGTG
>CAZESL010000107.1:0-7591 GCA_964515215.1 uncultured Eubacteriales bacterium | reverse complement strand
AGACGAAGCGGTCGTATTATATTTTACGTATGCTTTTTGTCGACCTTTACGTGATTTTTCACGAACAAGGTGTACGTAGCGTGTCGGTACGGCAATAGATAGAAGTTCACCCCGCACCCTGCGGCGGTCAGCAGGCATTTGCCGACTGTCGGCACGCTCGGCAACCAAAACAGCACGGCTAACGACAAGACGGCAGCGAGGATATCCCAAAGAATAAACGAAAGTATCAACAGCAAAAACGAGGAAAAATTCCCGCGCATACCCAAATAAGAAAACGTAACCGTTTGCCTGACCGTACCTCTGTGTAAGGCATAATGATAGTTACAGGCAAAAAAGACGTACTCCGTGACCAGCGAGACGATCATAAGGGACGAGAGCGCGATTCCCACCATCCCCGCCGTGCCCCGCAGCACAGCGTTTGCGGCAGTCAGCAGACACTCCGTTACGTTCGGAGCAAAGGATATTACAACCACCTTTGCCGCATCCTTCAACGAAAACGCCGACGTCGACACCTTCGCCTTGTTCATCAAGCGCGCCGATACGAAAACCGTCCAATACAGTAACAGCGGCAAAGCCACCAGCCGCAAAAGCAAGGAACCGCCGGCAAACACATACCGCACCGCACCGCTCGACGACAGGTCGGAGAAGGTCTGCCAGAAAAACGTCGCCGTCCCATCGGCAAAGATATACAATAACACGGGTAAGAAAAACTGTTTGTAATTTTTGAGCACGATACCCCGCGCCTGTTTTTTGAGTTCGCGAATCATTCCGTTCACCGCCTTTATCGTAATTTAATTGAAAATAGTATCTTTTGTCTTTTGATTTTTTGTCGTATTCTTTCTGCGCCTTTTGTTTCATTTGTTCAGGATTCCTTATCCCTTTTGATCTTGATCAAGTGGCTGTAATCGGTATCCTTTGGGCGGATCTTGTTGGGATCCTTGAAGAAGTTGTCACTGAGCCGCTTGATGACCGGTGACAAGGCAATGAGTGCGATCAGGTTAGGTACCGCCATCAAACCGTTAAAGAGATCGGCAAATTCCCAAACGGCGTCCAGACCGGCCACACAACCCCAAAAGATCATAAGAGTGTAGATGATCTGATACACAAACTTTACGACCTTATTGCCCTTGGAAAGATATTCAATGCACTTTTCACCGTAGTAATACCAAGCAACAATGGTAGCAAAGGCGAACAAACACAGACCGACGGTAACGATATACTGACCGCCGGTGAAGGCGTTTTCAAACGCCTGCGAACTCATGGCGCGGGTATCCCCTACCAAAGCGGCATCATGCCACAAGCCGGAGGTCAGGATGACCAACGCCGTCACGGTACACATTACGATGGAGTCAAAAAACACCTCAAACGCGCCCCACAAGCCTTGACGCGCAGGATGGTCGGTAGAGGCAGACGCGTGAGCAATAGGCGCAGAGCCCATGCCCGCTTCGTGTGTGAACACACCGCGTGCCATACCGACGCGACAGGCATACATCACCGTAGCACCCAAAAAACCGCCCATAGCAGCCGTTCCGGTGAACGTATTTTTGATGATAAGGCCAAAAGCCGCAGGGATCTGCTGAACGTTGATGGCCAAAACGACCACGGCACCAACGATATAGAGAATGGACATAAACGGAACAAGAAACTCGGTAACCGTCGCAATGCGTTTTATGCCGCCGATGAAGATCAGGGCACCCAAGACCGCGACAACAACACCGATGACCCAGGTAGGAATACCGAAGGTCGCGTTGACACCGCCCGCCAGTGCATTCGCCTGAACGGACGCACCGATCCCAAGAGACGCAAACCCGCCGAAAACAGCGAACAAAACAGCCAGCCACTTCGTACCCATACCTTTGGATATGTAATACATCGGACCGCCGACGATCTCGCCTTTATCGTTGGTGGTGCGATACGCGTGAGACAACGTGACCTCACAGTATTTGATCACCATACCGATCAAAGCCGAGATCCACAGCCAAAACACCGCGCCGGGACCGCCGGTGGCGATCGCTAAAGCAACCCCGACGATATTACCGGTTCCTACGGTTGCGGCAAGTGCGGTACAGACCGCCTGAAACGGTGTGATGGCGCCTTCCTGTAATTGAGATTTATCCACCTTCTTAAAAAGCGTTTTGGTGGTATAGCGCATAACCACATTGAACTTCGTGAAGATAACGCCCTTCGTAAGAAACGTCAAAAACAGACCTGTACCGATCATCAGAATGACCATCGGCAATCCCCAAATGATGTTATCGTTCAGTTTTCCTATAAAATCTAAAATGGCTTCCAATTTTTACCCTCCGCCTGTTATTTGATCTCCGCTGTAATATCAAACCTTTTTCCAAGTCCGCTTATTAAATAAGATAAGAACGGGCAGGATCTCCAATCTGCCGAGCATCATAATGCACGTCAGAAGTATCGTGGAAAAATCATTGTATCCTGCAAAGTTGGCATACGGACCTACCGCTTCAAAAGCAGGGCCGACGTTGGAGATGCACGTCAACACTGCCGAGAAGTTACTGAAAAACCCATGCTTGACTTCGTAGTTTCCGGCATCCGATGCGATCGAAACCACGGTACCGTTCACGCCGTCAAACGACAATAAGAATATCCCCGCCAGGAATATGAAGAAGTATAAGGTGATAAAGGCAAACACGTCGTTGATGGTCTTTTGCTCCAACGTCTTCCCCTCAAACTTCGCCTTCGGCACGTAACGGGGATTGATCAGTTTCCGTACGTTGATGTACGCACCCTTGATGGCCATCACGATACGGGATACCTTGATACCGCCCGCCGTAGAACCCGCCATGGCACCGATAAACATCACAATAACCAATGCCGTCTTGCCAAGCATCGGCCAAACGTCGTAGTCGGTCGAGGTATAGCCTGCCGTAGTCATCAAAGACGAAACCTGCAACAGTGAATGGCGGAAGGCTTCTTCCGTTGTATACACCTGCGGAAACGCCTCAAATCGTCCGACGAGACTTAAAAAGACGAAACCTACCGCCGCGCCGACGATCATAAAGTAACTGCGAAATTCCTCACTGCGAAGTACATCCTTTACCTTGCCGATCAGCAACAGATAATACAAACTGAAGTTGCAACCGAACAGAATAAGGAAGATGGACACTACATACTGCGCAAAGGGAGTAAAGTATTGCATACTGCCCGGCATAAATCCGAATCCACCGGTACCTGCACAGCCAAACGTAGTAAGGAACGCATGAAACACCCTGTCGTTCTGATACGCCGTTGCCGCTCCTGCGCCCAGGTCACGGCACATAGCGCCGTAATCCGTTATCGGATCACAACATAGGATAATGATCTGAAGGGCGGTCATTCCCAAATAAATGAGGTACAGAATTCTCGTTGTCACCTTCATTTTGGAAACGATCTTCCCCACCTGCGGCCCGGGGCTTTCGGCACGAAGCAGATGCATGGACGAGCCGTCGTTGCTTTCCGGTATAAAGATCAGCACGAATACAAGAATGCCCATACCGCCGATCCAGTGGGAAAAACTTCTCCAGAACAAGGTGGAATGAGATACCGTTGTAATATCCGTAATAACGCTGGAACCCGTTGTGGTAAAGCCCGACATCATTTCAAAGCAGGCATCCGCATAATTCGGGATATCCCCGTTAATGACAAACGGGATCGCACCGAACAGCGTCATTACGATCCAAACCATGGCCGTGAGTGCAAACCCTTCCTTTTGATACAGATGGCTTCTCTTCGGCTTCGGTATTTGAAGCAGAAAACCGAGGGCCGACAGAACGGCAATGGGTATTAAAAACGCGAGTATATGTATGACGGATTCCTTGTAGATGCAACCGATCGCCAGAGGTGCAAGCATCAAAATGGCCTCTAAGATCATGATCTTACCGAGGATCCTGCCCAAGTTTCTGTATTCCATAACGCCACCTTACTCGATCACGTCGTTCAGATCGTCAAAATTCTTGTGTGTCGTGACAACGATAACGTTATCACCGAGTTTGATCTCGGAATTACCGTTTGGAATGATGACCTCGTTCTGACGGATAATGCAGGCAATCAGGCAATTCTTTTTCATATTCAGTTCCCGCAAGGGCTTATCAAAAAAATCTTCCCGCTTTGTTGCGGCAAACTCCAACGCTTCCACCCGATCGTTAACGAGTTGATACAAGGTCAACACTTTACTGCCTACCGAATTGGCAAGCGCACGAATATAGCTGATAATTCTGCCTGCCACGATGTGCTTGGGCGACACGTTGTTATTGATCCCCAGTTCATCAAGCATTCCGTAAAGGTCATCACTCTTGATCTGCGTAATGGACTTTCGCACCTTTTTCTTGTTGGCAAACATGGAAACGATCATATTTTCTTCATCGATATCGGTCAGGGCAACAAAAGCATCCATCGCCTCGATACCCTCTTCGATCAATATAGCGTGCTGTGTACCGTTACCGCAAACTACCGTTGCACGGGGAAGCAGTTCCGCCAGTTCTTCCGCTTTTGCCGGATCGTCCTCCAACAATTTAACGGTATATTTCTTTTTCGATAAGGCATCGGAAAGGTAATAGCCGATCCTCCCGCCGCCGACGATCATAATATTCTTTAAAGGAGACTTAATGAGATTCGCTTCCGTAAGAAAATCTCCGAGAGATCTTGCATCGGCAGTAAAGTGGATCCTGTCTCCTTCCTCAATTTTAAAATCACCGGCAGGTATGATCACGTTATCCCCGCGCTGTACCGCACAGATCAACACCTTAGTTGTCAACTTCTTGCCGAGGGATATCAAAGTTTCGCCAATCAATGAACAATC
The DNA here is from genome assembly GCA_964515215.1 of uncultured Eubacteriales bacterium. Classification (GTDB taxonomy): domain Bacteria; phylum Bacillota; class Clostridia; order Oscillospirales; family Acutalibacteraceae; genus SIG588. Next base: position 2,787 of record CAZESL010000107.1, on the reverse strand, counting down.
TTTTTCCGCAATTACTTCAACGAGGGATACTCGCCCCTCGGCAAACTGCTCGATCTGATTGACGGAGGGCAGGTTGATGATATTGAAGATCTCATTGGCCATCTCTTGTTCGGGATTGACGACCATCGCAATACCCAGATCATCCTTCATCACAGCGATCTGCTTTCTGTAATCGGGATTTCGGACACGGGCAATGGTATTTTTCGCACCGATCTTTTTCGCAACAAGACAGGCAAGAATATTGAGTTCATCGCTCTGTGTCAAAACGATCACAAGATCGGAATCCTTGACACCCGCTTCCATCTGGATATCCATGCCGGCACCGTTACCCACAACACCGAGCACGTCATATTTTTCGATCAGATCTTCGATCTTCCGTTTATCATCGTCGATAATGGTGAGCGTGTGTCCTTCACCCGACAGATTTTTCAAAATAGTCTCGCCGATCGTGCCGAGACCGATGATCGTAATTTTCATTATGTTCTATCCCCCTGACCAAAAGTTATCCGTTTCGTTTGCCGTTAGTTCTCCACGGGTTTACATTTCACGATTGCTTCGGTGACATCCGTAAGTACAAGGTCACCGTTTTGATTGTACGCCTCAATGGTGATTTCTACAAGTCCGTTTCTGGCATTGCGTTTTACAAGGTTGGTTACGGTTGCTTTGCCTATCAGAACATCGTCAGCGAAAACGGGCTTTAACCATTCGATCTTGGTCGACTTTCCTGCAAGAAGTTCTTCACCGAAAAGGTCAACTTCCAAATACTTTGCCCACACCGACATAAAGGACATAACGCCCGGCGCGATCAACTTGCCGAAGGGCGTCTGTTTGGCATATTCTTCATCGGTATGAAGCGGTATGTTATCGTAGTCACGGGCAAAGGATACCATCTTTTCTTTTTCAATGACGGCAGGAGCGATCTCCACCGTCATTTCCAATTTAATATCATCAAAATACATCTTTTTCACCGGCGTCGAATTAATTTTTTTAATTATACTCTCTTTTGAAGGTTTTCGCAAGAGATATTATCTCATAAGTTAAAAAACTCCTTGAGATCTTCTCAAGAAGTTTTTCTGAATAGTTTTAGCTTAATATCACGAAGGAAATGTGCCTAACAACTGAGGGGTTTCCTCGAAACAATTATTGTTCTGTTATCCAACTTTTTTTGAAATCATTTGACCAATATGTAGATGGAAGAATAATTACCGAAACGCATTCTTCAGGGTAAGCAACAATAGGAAGAACGCTTCCTATCAAAGTCCGCGTCGGTAAATGTTTTCTATAAACCATTATGGTTTGCATTTTTGCAGTCACCTTTGTGGAATCGGTTTGGAATTCAACAGATAAAGCTGTGCGATCTTTTTCGTTTCTAATATTTTCAACGATTTCAACCCACTCTTTCGGAGGATTCTTATCGCTATATTTGTATGAGTAAATCTCTTCAATCGTGTCTTTTAATAACAATGGATTTTCATCAACTTCAGGTACCGTAGAATAAACTATTTGTGCCGGATAATCAAAAGGCGGAAACTTTTGGAAAAGTTTGACATTTGCTTGTAGTAGATAAGAATAATATATCTTCCCTTGCTCTAATAAGATCTTTTTATCCGTATATATTTTTGAAAGTTCATCATCAGCAAACATCCACCAGGGCCTATGTAATCGTAATGTGTCGGGACGGTTATCATCAAAAAACTTTCGCATTTTTTCAATTTCAATCTTGAAGTCCAATTGTATCCCTCCCTTTATCAATTATTATAGCATAAAAGCGGTGAAGGTGCAAGAGTTTGCGACATAGTCGCAAACTCGTTGGGCGTAAGCCCACATCGTTTACGGCGTTAGCCGTAACATCGTTTGCACAAAGCGCAACCTCGTTTGGTGTCCGCAAGCGGAATGTTGTTATCCTTCGGATAAATGATGTTGCGAGTAAACCCGCAAACGATGTTGTGTCCTGCGGACACAAACACAAAAAAAGGATTTTCTATATTTAATCTTCAAATATTCCTTTTTCCATTAAAAGCGCACACATACACGCGCCGTCGCCGTCGCCTGAAAGCTTCATATCAACAATTTTCCAACCATTAGATAGATAATTATTGTTAACAAAGTCGTTATATTTGCTATTGGCGTAATCAACATAAATTTCTTGTTTTTTGTTCGCTTTGCCACGCAATAAATAATCAATACTAACATTGAAAACATCTGCAATTTGTGGAAGTAATGCAATATCTGGATAACCACTACCCGTTTCCCATTTACTAACCGCACGGTCGGTTACTCCTAATTTTTCTGCAAGTTCAAGTTGCGTAATATTATTTGTATTTCTTAATTCAGCAATTCTTGTGCCAACTTTAATTTCATTCATTACAATACCCTCCCGTTTCTTTCTGTTTGTATTATAGCATAACTGCAAATATAAAACAACACTCTCTCATTTGAGAGAAAACAATATTTAGCACTCTATAACTCAACTATTCGTGGAGTTGATTGTAACTATTTCTGCATTAGTAATATTCTGTGCTTCGCACAGAGTGATATTATGCCTTGCGGCATAGTGATATTTTTGCCTTTGGCAAAAGTGATATTATATTCGCCTCCAACACTCGCGAAGCGAATATCACATGGACGAAGTCCAAATATCACTGCGAAGCAATATAACTTGCCGCAAGGCGAATATAACAGAAAAAACTCTTGTTCTTTCGAACAAGAGTTTTTTCTGTCTCTCGTGTCCAAAAAAGAACTGGTGAGAAACCCTTAATTTTACTGGGTTTTCCCAGTTTTTCCTTA